>JAQUIZ010000231.1 GCA_028683355.1 Fermentimonas sp. | reverse complement strand
CCCTAGTATAACAATTAGCTTGCTAACCCTTTTCTCATGATAAACCGTTTATGATATTCGCACGAAGCGCATGTTATTGGATCGCGCTAACAATATCTAAATTATAGCATAATTCCCACATTGCCTTCCTCCATTCTCCCAGTCAGAGTAACCTAAGCGCGTTTGAAGTCCTTAAGGCTGATGCCTGCGGCCATCCCAGGTATCAGCATCCTTGTTAAAATCCCGTTTTTCCATATTTAATATATACCTCCAGGAGTTTTGCAGCAGAATTATACTTAATTATATCCTATCTTTCTTATAAGAATAAATATTTCCTTTCGGGGGTTGTAAATGCAGGGACCGCAATAAGGCGGCTGTGGTGAAAGGTTTGTTCATTTTTTGACGTAGGGTATATAAAAGTTAATAAATACTGCCGCAAAGGAGAATGATGATGCAAAAAAACCTAACTCTTATTTTAGTGTTGGTGCTTAGCCTGATATTTCTGGCTGGATGTACAGGTATCGAGAAGAGCTCAGATAAGCAAAGAATTGACATTAGTGATATGGATGGGCTGTATGATTACGTAAATGCTGAAATATTCCCGATGTCACGAGAGGATTTTGATACGGGTGTGGGAATAAGCTTTTTGGATGTTACTGGTGATGACATGGCAGAGGCTTTGATGGTGAATAACATGGACTGGAGTAAGAATATAGAGATGGTTTCTATTGAAGGAGACCGGTATAAAAATATTAAAACAGACTTGCAAATTCACAAGTATAAAAATGAATTCGAGATGCAGGACGGCTTTATTAAGGTAGTCCAGGCTACTGGCGGGACGGGACAGGCGGTTGAATTTATGAGCCTGCTAAAATATGATAACGGCAGAATGATTACGGTTTTAAGGGAACTGGAATTATCTCTCAGGGAGTCAGGAATTGAAGACTGGTACAGAGATTATAGGGCGGAGATTAAAGGACCTTTGACGCACTTCCAATATATTTTAGATAAAGACGAAAACGGGAAAAAATCTGTAGAACGCAGGCTTTATACATTTAATGAGGACACCTTTAGCTTCGAGGAGAAATCTATGCAATAGACAAAGCTTGGATTACAGGGGTTGGAATAACGATTTGCCTGTTTAATTGTAAGTTGTTCAGCACCAGAATTATGATGGTACATAAGATATGAGTGAACAGGATGGTTAAGACTCAGACAGCTGCGGTCGCCTAAAGGCTGGGCGTAAACCGAGTTTTCTTGCTGAGTGAAGGAGTTAAATTAAATTGATGAAGTATGAGTGGTTGAATGACTATTGTTTATCCCATAAGGGGGCCGAAAAAGATTTTAAGATAGAATGGGATGCAGTCAGATATCTTATCGGCGGCAAAATGTTTGCCTTACAGGGAGGAGACAAGCAAAACAAACCTATCATTACCTTGAAATGCCCGCTCCCGGTAGGTTATACGCTGCGTCGTGAATATCCCGACATAGTACCAGGTTATTATATGAATAAAGAACATTGGAATTCTGTGTATCTCGAAGGTGATGTACCGGATGAAGTTTATTTAGTTTTTTTCCCGTTTATTGCTGCATAAACAGCTACTGCAATAACAAAGATTACAGCAACCAAGACACGCATATCCATATCCGTTGTCTCCTTTAAAATGGGATACTTGTTTAAATAATTGTACCAAAGCTTTAGTATGGGAATCTAAAAGAAGTATTAATCTAACGGATTTTTGCGTACAAACCAACGCATATGTATCCCTCATTTATTTTTTTCTTTGTATGCTCTTTAAGCGATTAATTAACCAGATATCCATTAATAAGGCTGCCAGATATAATAACCAGAATAATGGATAGATAGGAATTTGCTTTTTTCCCCTTCTCAGTATATCACTGGGTAATATTGTAATGCTATCATTATTGGTACAATATTACCTACGATATTATCATTTGCATAAAATAAACCGCTACTATAGTAGATTTATGTGAAATCTAACTTAATCATTGCACCAGATGGAACTGACCGGCAGATCCTTATCCCAAACCTGGGCATGAGTAAATAGACTATATGAAATTCACTCTCCTGCCGTGAAAAATCCCCGACACGAAAACCCTGCTGACCACAGCACGGAAACACCTCTGCCAGTTCTCCACCCTGACCTACCAGCAAATGGACGGACTGAACACGGTGCTGCCCTACGGTCTGCGGAGGGTTGAAGCAATACGGAGGCTGACCACCGAAAGCACAGCCGTGTTTATCCCTTTCTGGGCGCAGGGAGATCGCCCACAGCGGCGGTATTTACTACGGGCAGAACGTCATTTCAAAGAACATGATTATCGCCAATCGTAAATTATTGCTGAACATTCTGTTATGGGGATAATTCTACATCCCATAGAAAATATTTTCAAAGCACTATTGACACACATCCCTACGCGATGTAGAATATCATTGTCTACACGATGTAGTATAATGAAGGGGGTGGCTTTTATGAGTAAACTTCAAAAGATGTCGGACGCTGAACGAGAAGTCATGCAGTTTGTATGGGCGGCTGGTAACTCGGTTTCCTCTGCAAAATTACTTGACGACTTAAAAACTATTAACAGGGAGTGGAAGCCAAACACGGTTTTGACATTTCTCGCCCGATTGATAGAAAAAGGTATTTTGACCTCTGTACGGCATGGGCGGTCAAACGAGTACATACCACTGATTACCGAGAGCGAATACAAACAGTTTGAAACGCGAACTTTTCTTAACTCTGTACATGACGGTTCTGTAAAGAGTTTTATCACAGCCTTGTACGAGGGCAACGACTTGACCGCCGAGGAAATAGCCGAACTAAAACAGTGGTTTTCACAAAAGGAGGCAGAAGAATGAATACAGCGTTTATCGCCGTACTTTTGATGTCGGCAACGGGTATCTTGCTCGTTTTGTGCTTGGCGCTTTTGCGTCCTTTGACAACAAAAACGCTAACCGCAACATGGCATTATCGTATGTACATATTAGTAGTATTGTTTCTGCTTGTTCCTGTTGGAATTGTTGGCGGTAATCTTTTTTCAAATATACCATGTACGACGAATCAGGGGCTTCCAAATGTGCCTGTCATTCTTAA
>JAQUIZ010000083.1 GCA_028683355.1 Fermentimonas sp. | reverse complement strand
AGGATGCGAGGAGTACTATCAATGTACTAATAGAAACGAGTTTGATTAAATAGCCTACTGAAAATACCTTCTGGTCCATACTTTGCATTTGAGCTCAGAAAAACAAAATTAATTAAAATACGTTCTATAAACATTTCTTATGGATAAATTAACAATATGACTGATATTTTAGCAAATGTAGAATTCTGTTTAGTAGAAGAATGATTTAGGAAGTCCTGTATTATTAATAAAAAACTGTATATTTATAACCTGAAGTGTATTTAAAATATTGAATAATGAAACATTTAAAAAATATTGTTTTTGATTTTGGTGGTGTCCTGATTGATTGGAATCCGGTATATTTATACAAGAATGTATTTGATAATGAGGAGAAGATGAACGATTTTCTGGAAAATATTTGTACCTCAGAGTGGAATTTGCAACAGGATAAGGGGAGATCCCTCAATGAAGCTACGAGAATTCTTAAGGAAAAACATCCTGAGTTTGCTGATGAGATAGAAATGTATTACGGCCGATGGACAGAAATGTTAGGAGGTATGATAGAAGAAAATGTCAAACTTATCAAACCACTAAAACAAAAATATAAAGTTTACGGACTCACTAACTGGTCCAGCGAAACCATACCACACGCGATGGATAGGTATGATTTTTTCAAAGATCTTGATGGTATGGTAGTATCAGGAGCTGAAAAGCTTGTAAAACCTGACTATAAAATTTATCAGATTCTTTTAGACAGATTTAATATTAAGGCTGAAGAATCTCTTTTTATTGATGATAATGCTGCAAATATAAAAGCTGCAGAAGAAATGAACTTCAAAGTAGTTCATTTAACTGATGGTCTAAATTTAATAGAATGGCTAAAAGATAAAGGTATTATGCCTTAAAATTTAAGGTTCAATACATTTAACTTTTTTTTTTCAGCGGAATTACATAATGTTCTTACCTTTGCCGAACTAAAACAATGTGGAGAGATTTGGACTGCTTGCAACCACAGAAAAAAATGCTAAAACGATTTTCCGCATTTTCCCTTCACCTTATGCTGCAGTTCACACGTTGTTTATGGCTTTAATGTAAAACAACGTTTTCTGTTATAAATATCCTATTTATACAGAAGGCATAAATTATTAAAAGATGAGCTATTTATTTACTTCCGAATCTGTTTCGGAAGGTCACCCGGATAAGGTAGCCGATCAGATATCGGACGCAATTTTAGATGAGTTTTTGGCATACGACCGTTATTCAAAAGTTGCCTGTGAAACATTAGTGACAACAGGACAGGTAGTATTGGCAGGTGAGGTAAAATCCAACGCTTACGTAGATGTAGCAGAAGTAGCACGTAATGTGATAGGCAAAATTGGCTACACAAAAAGTGAGTATGGTTTCGAGGCCAATTCATGCGGTGTTTTCTCCAGTATACATGAGCAGTCGGATGATATAAACCGGGGAGTTGATCAAAAATCTGATCCAATGGAGCAGGGCGCCGGAGATCAGGGAATGATGTTTGGATATGCAACAGATGAGACTGATAATTACATGCCTCTTTCACTTGATTTGAGCCATGCTATACTTATGGAGCTTGCAAATATCCGCAAGAATGAATTGGATCTTATGCCATACCTCCGTCCCGATGCAAAGTCACAGGTAACAGTTGAGTATTCTGATGAAGGAACTCCTTTGAGAATAGATACAATAGTCGTTTCAACACAGCATGACGAGTTTGAGCAACCCAAAAAAGATACTAAAGAGGCTGCATTAGAGGCAGATGAGAGAATGCGGTCACGTATAGAAACCGATATCCGTACTATACTCATTCCCCGTGTTCAGGCACAGTATAAGCATCGTAAAGATATACACAGACTTTTTGAAGGAGATATAAAATATTTTGTCAATCCAACCGGAAAATTTGTTATCGGAGGCCCAACAGGCGATACAGGTCTTACCGGTCGCAAAATAATTGTTGACACATATGGTGGGAAAGCAGCACACGGAGGAGGAGCTTTTTCTGGAAAAGATCCATCAAAAGTAGACAGGTCAGCAGCTTATGCAGCACGTCACATAGCAAAAAATATGGTTGCGGCGGGTGTTGCTTCTGAAATTCTGATTCAGATTTCTTATGCAATTGGAGTGTCAGAGCCTATGAATATTTATGTAAACACTTACGGAAAGAGTAAAGTTAATTTATCTGACTCTGAGATTGCATCTACAATCAGTTTGCTTTTTGATTTGCGCCCAAAAGCAATCGAGCAAAGGCTAAAACTTCGTAATCCTATTTATTTTGAGACTGCCAGTTATGGTCATATGGGAAGAGAACCGCAAACGGTAAAGAAAGTTTTTACTTCTCGTTATATGGCGAAGCCTGTTGAGTATAATGTAGAGTTGTTTACATGGGAAAAACTTGACTATGTTGATAAAATCAGAAAGGCTTTTAATTTGAATGATTAAGTGATATAATCACCCTAAATATCATTTTAATTATTACATTGGCTTTACCCTCCTCATTAAAATATGAGGTGGGTATGTAGTAGATATGATGTTAATATGAAGAGGTATTGGTTGAGGTATGACTTTTGTAGCTGCAAATTATGAGTATAGCTCTGTAAATATTTCAAATTTATAATGTAAGGTATTATATCAGATGAATAAAAAGAACCCCGTTGTAGTAGTCTATTGTGCTTCAAGCTCCGAAATAGATAAAACATACTTTAAAGATGCCGAAAAGCTTGGAGTATTGCTGGCCCGGAATAATGTAACCTGCATCACCGGTGCAGGTAAGCAGGGACTTATGGGTGTTCTTAATGATACTGTTCTTAATAATGGGGGTAAAGTAAAGGGTATTATTCCCGAATTTATGGTTGACGCAGGATGGTGTCATGATGGCCTCACCGAAACTGTAATTACAAATACAATTCATGAAAGAAAAGAGCAGATGGCACGACTTTCAGACGCTGCTATTGCATTACCCGGCGGTATTGGTACATTAGAGGAATTGTCTGAGATTATTACATGGAAACAGCTTGGGCTATTTAAAAATCCCGTTATACTTCTGAATACAAATAATTATTACGACCCCCTGCTTACATTTTTTGAGAGTATGATTGAGCAGAAGTTTATGGATCCTTCATATGCTAACCTGCTGCAAGTTGCATCTTCGCCGGAAGAAGTGATAACCATCCTGAGGAATAATTCAGATTGGAATCCTGCATTTATCAAGAATCACAAAAAAGAATTGTAAATTTGCTGAAAACATTTTAATTAAGTGCCATTCTTAATCCCCGATACTATACAGGATTCGCTATCCTTCTTTTTGAGAAAAGAAGAACTGCCTGTTAAATATAACTCACTTAATGTGGATTTCGGAAATTATGAATATTTGCCAACGAATCCGCAAGGAGTTCTCTTTACCCCAGATTCAACTGTCTACGAAACATTTTTAACCGTAAAAGGAATAGAAGGTTTGTCTTTTTCATTAACACCTGTAGTTAGTGGGGTTTTATTCTCAATGTTCTTTATTTGTTTTGTTGTTTTTGCAATCATATTCAGCAAAGAAGGAGTTGCCTTGTCGGGAAATTTCAAAAGTATAATAAACTTGAACAGCAGATCTTCAAAAGGATACAAGGAGCAGGTAACCACAACTGAAGTCTGGGGTGAGTTTTTCATGATATTCCAGGCTGTTCTGCTTTACTCAATATTTATTATAACCTACTTGATTGATAATGGTATAAATGTATTGTCCATAAATTCTTATGTCCTAAATTTCCTCGCAATTTTTGTTGCTTTGACCCTTTTGGTCAGTTTAAAGTATTTCATATATAGATCTATTTCAGTTTTTTTTCTGCAAAGTGATTTGAAAAACTGGATAAGCCGTTACTTTCGTCTAACTGAGCTTAGTGGAGTAGTTCTTTTTATTCCATTATTTGCTTATGTCTTTCTACCCGAAAGCAGGTCTGCCATTATAATCGTTATAATTTCTGTGTTTGTAATAGTGCGTCTTATTGTCGCCATAGAGCTGCTAAATATTTTTGTTAAAAATAAAGTAGGTAGTTTTTATTTTTTTGTGTATCTTTGCGGGACTGAAATTGCACCCTATTTACTGTTTTATAAAGGGATGCTTTCGTTTATAAGTATAGCAGGAAATAATATTGTATGAACGCCCGAAAAGTAAAAAGAATTCTTATCTCTCAGCCTAAACCAAGCAGCGAAAAGTCTCCCTATTACGATATAGCGGAAAAGTATCACTTGAGTCTAAATTTTTATCCATTTATAAAAGTGGAAAGAGTTTCGTCAAAAGAGTTTCGTCAACAACGAATAAACATACTTGACTTTACTGCAATTGTTTTTACTTCAAGAACAGCAGTCGACAACTTCTTTTCAATTTGTGAGGATCTTAAAGTTGTCATACCAGAATCTATGAAATATTTCTGTGTTTCTGAGACTGTAGCATTATATCTGCAAAAATATATTGTTTACAGGAAGAGGAAGATATTTTTTAGTCAGACAGGTAAGATAGAGGGATTAAATAATTCCTTTACAAAACATTCAAAAGAGAAGTTCTTATTCCCCGTGCCGGAAGAACATAACGAAGATATCTCTCATATTCTTGATCAGAAGAAACTAGATTATACAAAGAGTGTTATGTATAGGACTGTTAGTAATGACTTTCCGGAAAACGAGAAACTGGAGTATGATATGATTATTTTCTTCAGTCCTCTTGGCATACAGTCTTTGGTTAAAAATTTCCCGGATTTTGTTCAGGGAGATACAGCTATAGGATGCTTTGGGGCTACCACAGCAAAAGCAGTTGAAGAAGCCGGTTTAAGGCTCGATTGTGAAGCTCCCCAACCGGAGTACCCTTCTATGGTTGCCGCATTGGAAGCATTTCTGAAGGAAAATCATAAACATCATAATTGATTATTATAGGATAATAATATATATGATAGGAAAAGTTCATTTTTACTTTTCCTATTTTTTTTAGCTAAAGTCTGATATTTGATTTCAAAAAGGTTTATCTTTGTTGCAGTAATTGCTTTCAGAGGAATGCTTTTATCTATGGATAAAGAACAACGGTTTTATTTTAAAAAAGAGGAAAAATTAACAGGGGATAAAAGGATAGAATCTCTATTTGCCCAAGGTAAATCATTTGTGGCTTATCCTTTAAGAGTTGTTTATTTAGCGAAAACTTCTCAGAATTCTGTAACGCAGGAGATATTGGTTAGTATTCCTAAAAAGAGAATTAAATCTGCTGTTAAGCGCAACAGAATGAAAAGGCTCATAAGAGAGTCATTTAGATTTAACAAACATATTCTTAATGATGTTTTAGAAGTTAAATTCATACATCTTGAGATAGCATTTGTTTATGTGAAAGACGAGTTAACTGACTTTGCCACAGTAGAGAAGGGTATGCGAAAAGCATTATCAGAAATAAAAAACAGATTAGAGAACGGTAGAGAATAATGTGGAATGGTTTGAAGAGACTATTGACCTGGATTTTATTAATCCCTGTATATTTTTACAGAGCAGCTATTTCTCCGCTTTTACCCCCTAGTTGCAGATATACGCCAACCTGTTCACAATATGCAATAGAAGCATTAAAAAAGCATGGACCATTCATAGGTTTATATTTGTCAACAAAACGAATATTAAGTTGTAATCCTTGGGGAGGATCAGGATATGACCCTGTTCCCGAACCTAAGACTAAAAAAAGCAAGAAGAAAGTTTAGGATAATTATATATGGAATTTTACGACGTACATACACACCAGATTTACACTGAAGATAACGATGATCCCTATCATTCGTGTATCTTTGATGTTTATTCCCTTGAATTTGAAGTTGCTAAAGAACTGCATCAAAGACATTCGTTCTCATGCGGTATTCATCCATGGTACTCTGAAGACAGTGAAACACAAATGGCTTATCTCACTGAGATTGCATCCGACTCGCGCATTGTAGCAATTGGAGAAACAGGCCTGGACAAATTAAAGGGTCCTTCACTGGAAGTACAAATTCCGGTTTTTAAGAAGCATATTGAGCTGTCTGAGAGATTAGGTAAACCAATAATTATCCATTGTGTTAAAGCGTGGGAAGAACTGCTCAGGGTAAAAAAAGAATCCAATCCCACACAGCCCTGGGTTATACATGGCTACAGGGGAAAGCCTGAACTGACAAAGAGGCTTATCAAAGAAGGATTTCTTTTTTCAGTTGGTGATTCCATCAATGTAGATTCATTACAGATGATACCTATCGACTCACTTTTCTGTGAGACTGATGAGGGTGAAATGAATATTCGCGAAGTTTATCTTCAGGCCTCACAGGCTGTTAATATGGAAAGAGGACTTTTCGCATTAAAAGTAGCAGAAAATGTGCGTAGAATATTCCCTACAGTTAAACCTCCCAAGCCTTACTATCCCGAAGAAGAGGAAGAAGATTGATTATTTTCTTCCGAAATCTGCCGGTATTTCGCCCCAGCTGCGAGTCTCCCATTTAAGGATTTGGTTAGAGTAGTCGTGACTATGCAGCCACTTTTCTGCACGTTCAATGAGTTCAAAAACAGCTTTGTTTCTAGCAGAACGTTCGAGTTTGGTGTTGCATTTCTTCTTGACTACCCATTTTATTGCATTTACACTGTCTGAATATATAGGTGTATTTTTATTGTCATTTTTCAACAGAGCCAGTGCATGTACAATTGCAAGGAATTCTCCGATGTTATTTGTGCCTTCTTCCAGAGGGCCAACATGAAAAATTTCATCACCATCTGCTACATTTACACCACGGTATTCCATTAGTCCCGGATTACCACTACAGGCAGCATCAACTGCTATGCTATTGGTAACAATTTCACTTTTGGATACTGAAAGGCTGGATTTTTCTGTCCGTACTGATTTTTTACTATTTTTAGGATTCAAGTGTTTCCATGGATTTTCAGAAAATGCCTGCTGAGCTTCTTCCATAGAGGGGAATGATTTATACAATGCATTTTCATAGCCATGCACGTTTTTCTTGCATTCGTCCCAAGAGGAGTAAACTCCCGGTAATACTCCTTTCCAAACTACATAATACTTTTTGTTTTTTGCCATTTTACTCCCTCACAAAGTTTCCAGAATGTAAGGTGTTAATTCATCCAGGGTGTCAGGACTGTCAGGATCCTGAATGGCAACAATACTATCTACAATGAACTTGGTATAACCTCTCCAGGGTAACGTGCCAAAATACTCTTTATAATGTAATTGTACGTTTTTTCCACCTGAAATCATTAGTTGTTTAGCAATATCTTCATCTACAACGGAGAAGTCGAACTGATTCGATTGCAGACCTCCGGGTTTATCCGCACGGAAACCCGACTGTATTAGTTTTCCCTCATAAGTTTTGAAGACAACGCCTTTATATACAAGGTAATTGAGCTCTCCGGATTTAACACCTGTTCCAAATACATAGTAGTATCTTACATAAACAAAAATACTTAGAGCAATAACGAGTATACCGATGAACCAAGTTAGTCCTTTGCGGTTTTTTTTCTTTTTAGGTTTCAGATCATCCATAATTACTGAGTTATTTTTGCCGCAAAGATACCGTTTATTTTTTCTTTATAATGAAATAGTAACCTAAATAACTGCAGAAGTTCCTTTATTTAAGCTATATTTGTTACTCGTAAATTTATTATACGTGTATTATTACATAGACAAAAAAACTACATTTTAATAATGAAAAGAATAACTACAATCTTCTATGCACTGCTAATGGCAGTATCAATTTCCGCGCAGAGTGCATATACATTTAAAACGGTAAAAGAAAATCCAATTACACCAGTAAAAAATCAATCCAGTACCGGCACATGCTGGAGTTTTTCAGGCGTAGGGCTTTTGGAATCTGAACTTATCAGGATGGGAAAAGGGACTTTTGACTTGTCCGAAATGTATATCGTAAGAAGGAATTATGAAGATAAAGCCAAAAAACACGCTCGTTTACATGGTCACCTGAATTTTGCGGCAGGAGGCTCATTTGCTGATGTAGTTGAAACAATAAATGATTTCGGTATCATGCCTAATGATGCTTATACTGGTCTTAATTACGGATCAGAGACACACGATCACGGTGAGTTAGACAAAGTGCTTTCGGGTTATATGGAAGGAATTATTGGATCCAGGAATCTTTCTCCTGTTTGGTTTGATGGTTTTTCAGCCATCTTGGATACATATCTGGGTGAAGTGCCGGAAAAATTTATCTATAACGGAGCTGAATATACTCCTCATACATTTGCTGAATTTCTGGATTTAAATCAGGATGATTATATCTCTTTGACTTCATTCAATCATCATCCTTTTTATGAAGCCTTCCCAATTGAAGTGCCCGATAACTGGCGTTGGGCAGATTCATACAATCTTCCAATTGATGAATTGACCGAAGTAATGGATAATGCAATAATGAATGGTTATACAATTGCATGGGCATCAGATGTTAGTGAGGCCGGCTTCTCTCGTTCGGGAATTGCTATTATGCCAGATGAGAATGCGCCCGAAAATGCGGGGAGTGATCAGGAAAGATGGTTGGGTCAGTCCAGTCGCGAACGAGATGCAAGTATCAGGTCAAGAGTAGGTACAGAGGTTTTAGCGGAAAAGAAGATCACCCAGGAAAAGCGTCAGGCAGCTTATGATAATTATCAGACTACTGATGATCATGGAATGCAGATATATGGTATAGCTACCGACCAGAATGGCAATAAGTATTATATGGTAAAGAATTCATGGGGAGAAACAGGTCCTTATAATGGATTGTGGTATGCATCTGAACCATTTGTAAAGTATAAAACGCTTAGTATTGTACTACACAAAGATGCGATACCGGATTCTATTGCAGATAAACTTGGACTTTAATTTTTTAAGGTGAAAATATGGATGTAAAAGAACTATACTCCATTTTTTGTAAATATCCAAAGGTCACTACAGACACCAGGATATGTATACGCGACTCAATTTTCTTTGCTTTAAAAGGTGACAGGTTTAATGGTAATCTGTTTGCAGAAAAAGCACTTGAGGCCGGCTGCTCATATGCTGTAGTGGATGAATGGGATGATGATTTAAAAAATGAGAGAATAATTAAGGTAGATGACGTTCTTGCTACATTACAGAATCTGGCAAAATTTCACAGGAAAAAGCTTAAAATACCAATTATTGGTATAACCGGAACCAACGGGAAAACTACAACCAAGGAATTAATATCAATTTCTTTATCCAGAAAATTTAAAGTTGCATCCACACAAGGGAATTTTAATAACCATATTGGTGTGCCCTTAACTCTGCTTGCTATGGATAAATCACATGAGATAGGGGTAGTAGAGATGGGAGCAAATCATCCGGGTGATATTAAAGAGTTATGCGAAATTGCAGAGCCGGATTATGGAATTATTACCAATGTCGGCAGAGCACATCTCGAGGGATTTGGCACATTCGAAAATGTGATTAGTACCAAGTGTGAGCTATATGATTTTATTCGTAATCACGAAGGTAAGGTTTTTGTAAACAGAGATAATGAAATATTATTTGAACTGTCTGAAGGCATGGATCGTATTTTATATGGTAAAAATGACCCATCGCTCTTCGCTTCAGGATCTATAGCCGATTCAACACCGTTTCTGGAGTTCGACTGGAGCTTTTTTGACAGTTCATACAGAGTTAAAACCCGCCTGGTGGGTGAATATAATTTTGATAATGCTATTGCAGCCGTGGCGATATCAAAATTTTTCGGCATAAATGCAGAAAGGATAAGCGCTGCCCTGGAAGAATATGAACCTACCAATTACAGGTCACAGTTTATGAGAACTGATAAAAATGATCTGATAGTTGATACATATAATGCAAATCCAACAAGTATGAAAACAGCTCTCGATTTTTTCACTTCTATACCTACTGTATTGCCAAAAATGGTTATACTGGGTGAAATGAAAGAGTTGGGCGATGTTAGTGAAGAGGAGCATAAAAAGATGGTTGTTTACCTTGAGAAGCAGTCCTTTTCACTCAAATATCTTGTAGGAGGTGTTTTTGAGAAACTTGTAGATAATTACGATGATTGCAAATACTTTGAAAATGTAGAAGAATTGATTAAGGATTTGGAAAATAATCCGGTGAAAGATCATTATATCTTTATAAAAGGATCACACTCAATTCAACTGGAGAAGGTAATTGGTTATTTATAATTGTCAATCCGAATATTTTTATTGATCTATTGAGGATTTCTTTTATCCTTGAAGGTGACAGTAATCATTGCAATTTCAGAAACTGAGCCAATACGGTATTGTGGTCCTACCAATCCAACTCCCGAAGTTACATAAAAATGCGTATTTTCTTTTTTCTTGTATCCGTGAGCTACCTCAAAAACAATATCTGTAGCTATATTGCCCGGAAAAGCCTGACCATGATGTGTGTGACCGTATAGAGCTATATCCACGCCGGCATCTGACTCTTCACTGAGGTTATCGGGTGTGTGGTTAAGAACTATAACCGGTTTTGACATATCCACACGCTGATCTCTTAAAAGCTCCTTAGTTGATTTTCTGTCAAGTACAACCTTATCTTCCCGGCCAACAACATAAAAAGCACTGTCAATAAAAACTGCTGAGTCACGCAGCATAATTATTCCGGCTTCGTTTAACAGCTCTATTTTTTCCTCAGCATCATATCTATACTCATGATTACCGGTGCATGAATATACACCTAAAGTAGCTGAAAGACGCTCTAGTTCCTTTTCTATATTCTGATCTAAAATCGGATCAATATGAGAATCCAGAATGTCTCCTACAAAGAGAATGAGATCGGGCTTTTGCAGCATAATGAGATCGACAATCCTTTTAGTATGTTCACGATTTATCATCCAGCCTATATGCAAATCACCGATTACAGCTATACGCACTGAGTCGATTCCTTCAACAGGCTTGTTTACCGATACGTGTAATTGTTGCACAACCGGATTCATGAATTTATAATGACCGTATGTCATTATACCCGATACAACTAATATTGGTACAATAAAAGATGTAATCTTGAATTTTTGGGATTGCTTTTTAAAATGCCACGATTTCTTTTGAGCCTTCTTCACGAGTATATAAACAAGGTCAATAATTAACCATAATCCCCCTGAGTAAAGTAAAAATAGCATCCAGCTGGTACCCATTACCCTGATCAGCTGCACAATATTTTCAGGAAGGCTTTTATAGAAAATAAAGCCGTATGTATAAATAATGAATTCAATTCCGAATACCAATATCAGTATAATCCGTGCCCATCTTTTCTTGTCGAAAGTATGCCAGACTTTTAAGAAGACTAAAACGTTAAGAGTGACATGAATAATGAATGCATTTATAAGTGCGCGCATATTCTATTATTGATTGCTATTAGTGAATGTTTAATTTTAAGGTGTTGTCAGAATTATGAGGGCATCAGGTCTAATACTAGATATTCTGACCTGGTTCCTATCCGGAATTTGCCACCCCATATTCCTAAACCTGTAGAAACAAAAAAGTGAGTATTTTCCTTTTTTAAATAACCATTAGAGAGTTCAAATATTTTATCGGTGATTAGTGAAATTGGAAATATTTGTCCCCTGTGAGTGTGACCGGATAACTGGAAGTCAATGTTTTGATCTATTGCTTCTTCAAGTTTCAACGGCTGATGTTCCAGTAAAATCGTGAATGTTGACTTATCAACACTCTCCATGATTCTGTTCAGGTTCTTCCTTTTTCTGTTCGAATGGTCATCGCGGCCTATAACTGTAATCCCGTTTAGGCTATATGAACTATCTCTGAGTAGTGTTATTCCTGCTCGTTCATAAAAATTTGTATCTTCATTTACAGCGAACATAAGATCATGATTTCCGGTGCAAGCAAAAACACCCAATCGGGCATTTATCTTACTTAAAACATTATCAGTAGAATCCTGCATCAATGGGCGCAGATGATTATCAATTATATCCCCTGCAATTATTACAATGTCAGGCTTCTCTGAATTTATCAGTTTAACCCATTTTTCGACTTCCCCTGCTGAAATTGTATAACCTATATGAAGATCACTTATACCAACTACTCTAACAGGACTATGAATCTTGTCTGACTCAATATTTATGTGATGCCTTTTTTTATTATGATATTGGATGTTTCCATAAATCAAAATCAGGGCAACAGACCCAAAAACAATCAGAGAGGTTGTTGTATTATTAGTGAAAAACCGGTATACTATATTCTTGTCAAGAAAATGAAAAACACTGTTTATCAGACGAAAAGCGTCAATGAAAATCACAGCGATCATAAAATAGAGAAATGCAATCAGCCATCCGGTGCTAAATACATAAAGTGATCCTGCCACTGAAATACTCATTTTCTCGCCTAAAGTAAAAAACAGTAGCATTGCTATTATGGCCGCTATAAATAGAATGGGCACAATTATCCGCAACTGGGTTGTTTCGGGCATCAGCTTGTATAGCCTGACAGCTGTGTAAATATATGCTGCAAGGAAAATTACAGGAAATATTATAAAAATGGTTTTTTGTGGCAAAATTTCACAATTAGAAAGTGTAACATGACTTATTTAACGTTTTAAGCTTCAAAATGTTTTCTATAACAACTATTACATAAACAGTGGAAATAGGATGAACAAATATAAGTAAAATAAATTGATAAATATTTTGCAGATAAGGAAATACATGATATATTTGTGATATCAAAATAATATCATATTAAATAATCTGTTTTATGGAAACAAAAGAATTCGATTTTAAAGGTTTTAAAGCCAACGGTTTCGTTATGTTGTTTATGGAAATTCTATTACTTGCAGTAGTAGCCTGGTTATTTTTTCAAGGGGCCTGGGGTATAATAACCGGTTGTGCCTTGATAATACTATGGATTGTTTTGTTGTTCGGATTTACTAAGTTAGAACCAAACGAAGCAGTTGTTATGATATTCTTCGGCAAATACAAAGGAGTACTTAAAGATACCGGTTTCTTTTGGATTAATCCTTTCATGACAAAGAAACGACTTTCTCTTCGTGCAAGAAA
>JAQUIZ010000230.1 GCA_028683355.1 Fermentimonas sp. | reverse complement strand
GAATAAGTGATCTGAAACATTTAATATTAAAGATAGCTGCAAGATTTTCTAGCAGCTATCTTTTTTTATATCCCGGAAATCATGTATTATAGAATTCCCTTTCCCATATTTACAGTTTAATAACTGTATACATAACCCGTACTTAGTCCATACCAAGTCCTTTATCTCCTCATTAAAATATGATGTTGATACGAGGGGATATTGAGGTAGATATGAAGTAGAATCGGACAAGGTACAGTCGATACAAAGGCCAAGTCTCGTCCTAATACATGATAAAAACCAATACTATCGGCTGAATACACCCGGCATATCAAATATTATTTGCCCGTTTTCTGTAAAAAGGATATCTTTGAGAAAAAATTTTAAATAGCATGAAGACTTTGCACGTACCATTACAGAATGTTTCATTGTACGAAACGGCTCTTGATAAGATGAAAATACTCCTGGAAGCGGGAGCAGTAGCAGAAATAGATCAGGTTAACTGGAAAAACGAGTTCCCTGAAAAAATGCCGGTAACAGTTCGTGTGGCACATAATAACGAAAGTCTATATCTATATTATACTGTTATAGGTGAAGAACTTCGAGCTGTAAATACAGAGGATTTCGGATCTGTGTGGGAAGACAGCTGCGTTGAGTTTTTTATGCAGCGAGAAGGTGAAACCGGTTACAGGAATTTTGAGTGTAATGTGCTGGGAGCTTTGCTTTCAAGGGTACACGAATCGAGAGATAAAGGAGTATCGCAAACTGAGCTTATGAGCTCTATTTACAGGCATAGTACTATCAGTCACAGGTATGAGAACGGTAAGCAGGTGAGCGACTGGTCGATGTATCTCGAAATTCCCAAAGAGGCTATGGGCTTTAAGGATAATGAATCGCTTTCGGGACAGAAAATCAGGGCTAACTTCTATAAATGTGGTGATAAAACACCTAACCCTCATTACTTAAGCTGGAATCCCATAGATTTACCTGAACCTAATTTCCATACACCCAAATTTTTCGGAGAGCTGGATTTTGAATAAGTTTTGAAACAGACTATTGAGATTTTAAATAATTCCCTTACAGAAAAAACCTAAAACTAGAAGAATGAATGAGATAAACAAACTGAAAGAGATTGTCTTTCAATTTATCGCGCAAGATGAGAATGTCAAAGTAGAGCCGCTTGGAAAAGGACATATCAACGACTCATATAAAGTATTAAATGGTTATGAAGATTACGTTCTGCAGCGTATAAATCATTATGTATTTAAGAATGTAGACCAACTGCAGGATAATATTTACAGGGTTACAAACCATATACGCCAAAAACTTCAGAATCAGGGTGTGGAAGATGTGGAACGCAGAGTTCTTACGCTATTGCCTACTCATGATGGAGCTCTTTATCATAAGGATAGTGAAGGCAACTACTGGCGAATAACTAAGTTTATTAAAGATAGCAAGAGTTACGAAGAGATAAACAGTGACCTGGCTTATCGTGCAGGAATGGCATTTGGTGAATTTCAGAAATCCTTGGCCGATCTTCCCGGAGAACCACTTTATGAAACCATACCAAACTTTCATAACATGGAGGCTCGTCTGGAAACTTTCAGGGAGTCGGTTAAAGCTAATAGGGCAGGGCGACTGGAAGAGGTGGCTGATCTTGTAAAAGAGATTGAGGCCCGTGCCGAAGAGATGTGTAAACCAGAGCAGCTGCATCGTGAGGGAAAACTGTCTAAGCGCATTAATCACTGCGACACTAAAGTAAACAATGTGTTGTTTGATGAAAACGATCAGGTGCTTTGCGTGGTGGATCTTGATACAGTGATGCCAGGCTATGTACTGTCAGATTTCGGTGATTTTATTCGCACAGGTGCCAATACAGGTGCTGAGGATGATAAGAATCTTGATAATGTATCTGTTAATCTTGAAATATTCGAGGCTTATGCTAAAGGTTACCTAAAGCATGCAGCATCATTTCTGACAGATATTGAAATTGAAAATCTGGCGTTTGGAGCAAAATTGCTGACATATATGCAGACAGTACGCTTTTTTACCGATTATATCGATGGTGATGTTTATTATAAAATAGCATACCCCGAACATAATCTGGTGAGAACAAAAGCTCAGTTTAAGCTTTTGCAGAGTCTGGAAGAGAATTTCGATTCAATGCAGCAGATCGTTATGAAGGCTGCCGGGAAATAATCGGGCTTAAACGGCATAAGAAAAATAAAATCATTTAAAACAAGCTGTGTAAAGAAAATTTTACTATCTTTGCACCGCTTTATTTTGAGGAGAAAACGTGGCAAAATTTAGTTTGTACAATATTTCCCTGAAAAACCTTTCCTTAGGCAATCATACCTATGAGTATGAGCTTGATAACAAGTTTTTCGATGCTATCGACGGTGAGGAAGTCAGGAAAGGTAATGTTAAGGTCAAGGTGAATGTAAGAAGAACTTCATCCACCTTTGAGTTTAATTTTGATATAAATGGAGTCGTTAAAGTACCTTGTACAAGGTGTCTGGACGATATGAATCTTGATATTGATACTTCTAACCGGCTTGTAGTTAAGTTTGGCAAAGAGTATTCAGAGGAAAGCGACGAGATAGTTATTATCCCTGAAGAAGAAGGAGAGATTAATATTGCCTGGTTCCTGTATGAATTTATTGCTTTAAATATTCCAATAAAGCATGTACATCCAGCAGGTGAATGTAACAGGGTTGTATCTTCAAAATATAGAAAACATCGTGCTGTGAGCAGCGACGATGATGATTCTGAAGGAGATGATATTGACCTGGGTGATGATGATTCTGACTCTGACGAGGATGATGACTTCCAGTCCGGTGACCCACGTTGGGATCCTCTCAGGAATTTGAACATAGATGATAACTAAGTATAGAATAATTGAAAAATTGACATAAAATGGCACATCCAAAACGAAGACAGTCTTCATCAAGACAAGGAAAAAGAAGATCACATGATCATGCTAAAACTCCTACAATGGCACTTTGCTCAAATTGTGGTGCATGGCATGTTTATCACACAGTATGTGGTGAGTGTGGTTATTACAGAGGTAAACTGGCAATTGAGAAAGATGTGATGGCATAAATTGCGATCTCTGGAATTTTATTAAACAAATGACCCTGAAATGACCCGATCGTTTTTTCAGGGTTTTTTATCATTA
>JAQUIZ010000082.1 GCA_028683355.1 Fermentimonas sp. | reverse complement strand
TAAGACGAAAGGTAGTGCTTTCCAACTCAGGATAACCTGCACCAAATTTGACGAAGAACCAAATCAAACCGTTTTATCCACTTATCCCCTCTATCCTAAGCGACTTACCTTTAAGCACTATTATTTGTGATACCAAGAAAGCCTCTACTAAACTATCCTATTCTCCAAAACACACAAATCCATACCTTCCCCCTCACCTAATCCATTTTTTAACTATACTATTTCCACACTTATTTGCACTTTTCGTAAACTATTACTTCTTTTGTATAATTGATTGATATAAGTACAACATGAGTAATAAAGTGAAAAGCAAAAAATATTGGGATACTCTCACTGCTGCACGTGAACTCTTCTGGAAACATGGGTTCAGGAGAGTGACCATTCAGGAGGTATGTGATAAGGCAGGGGTGAGTAAGATGACCTTCTACAAGTTTTTTCCAAATAAGATAGAACTGGCGAAAACTGTCTTTGAGCATGAGGTGGATAATGGGATGGATAGAATCAATAATTTGATCAGTGAGCATGCGAGTGGTGAGGAAATGTTGAAGGAGATTATTCTTCTCAAGGTCAAGGGTACCAATGATATCAGTCCGGAGTTTCTTGCTGACTTTTATACGGACAATGAACCGGATCTTAAAAACTTCGTAATGAATAAGTCCAATGAAGCATGGACTACTATAATTGGTTATTGGGAACAACTGCAGGAAAGGGGTGTATTCAGAGATGATGTTAAGCCTGAGTTTCTTTTAAAGGTGCAGATGAAAATTCAGGAGCTGCTAAATGATGAGGAGCTTGCAGGGATGTATGACTCCACGCAGGAGCTGATTCTTGAAATTACTCGTTTTGTGGCGTATGGTATAGCTAAAAGATAAGGTTGTGAAGTATTCACATTACATAGTATTACTTGGGCTGTTGCTTTTTACCTCTCCCAATATCGGAGCACAGGATTTGTTTCGGTATAAAGGACAGCTCTCGGCTTACACTCATATTAATTCGGTTAACGAATATCCATGGTGGAACGGCTTACGATATATTCCACAAATGAATGTGAATATACCTGTCGGAGAAAGTAGACTGATCGACTTTGAAGCATCGGCCAACATCTTCGGTAACGCTGGTATGGCAAACCTGAATCAGTGGGATAGCAACGGAAGGATTAAGCCTTACAGACTATGGGCACGTTACTCGGGCAATCAGTTTGAAGTGCGTGCGGGTCTGCAGAAGATTAACTTTGGTTCGGCTACCATCATGCGTCCGTTGATGTGGTTTGATCAATTGGATCCGCGTGACCCGCTTCAACTTACCGACGGGGTGTGGGCTTTGCTTGGTCGTTACTATTTCCTGAATAATGCCAATATATGGTTATGGATGCTGTATGGCAACAATGATCTTAAGGGTTGGGAGCAACTCGTTACTCACCGCTCATATCCTGAAATTGGAGGGCGTATGCAGTATCCCGTAGGAACTGGTGAAGCTGCTCTTTCGTATCACTATCGGGTTGTGAGTGATAAAATCCCGGAGCATCGGTTTGGTTTTGATGCCAGGTTCGACTATGAAGTGGGTGTCTGGATTGAGGCTTCATGGAAGCATTTGAGCAGGAATATGGGGGTATTGACAAATCAACAGTTACTGAATGTTGGAATGGACTATACGTTTGGGTGGGGCAACGGTCTGACTGTCACCTGGGAGCAGTTGCTTGCTGCTTATGATGAGCAACCGTTTGGTTTTCAGAAGCCTCTCAACTTTTCACTATTGAGTGCACGATACCCGATAGGGCTCTTTGATGAGGTGAGCTTAATTGCTTATTACGACTGGCGCAACAGGTCGTCTTACAACTTCGTAAGCTGGCGGAGACAGTTCAACAGGCTGACTCTGCATCTGATGGGTTATATCAATCCAAAGAGTTATAATATCCCTACTCAGCAGGGAACAGGCAGCATGTTTACCGGCTATGGTCTGCAGCTTATGCTTGTGTACAATCACTAAAAACAGAAACCAAACAGATAATAATGGATAACAATGCTATCATTCAGATCAGAGAGCTGACAAAGAGCTTTCCGATGGGCAAGAGTAAGTTTACCGCGTTGAGCAATATTAACCTGTCGCTGGAAAAAGGTGAGTTTACCGGTCTGATAGGGCCAAGCGGATCGGGAAAAACTACGCTGCTAAATATTGTCGGTTCGCTCGATACCCCAACATCGGGAGAGGCATGGGTGCTTAATCAATCAATCGGCAGTCTGTCTGCCAAAGAGGCGGCGCGTTTGCGTAAGGAGAAACTTGGTTTTATATTTCAGAGTTACAATCTGTTGGCGGTTCATACTGTCTTCGAAAATGTGGAGTTCCCTTTGCTGTTGCTGAAGATTGATGCTGCTGAACGAAAAAAAATGGTAATGGATGCTCTGGAATGGGTCGGGCTGACTGATAAGGTGAAATCTAAGCCTCCTCAACTGTCGGGTGGTGAGTGTCAGCGTGTGGCAATTGCACGGGCAATGGTCAAGCGTCCTTCACTGGTGCTGGCGGATGAGCCTACTGCCAATCTCGATGCTGCCAACTCGCACCATATCCTGCAAACGATGGTTAAATTGAATGAGGAACTGAAAACAACCTTTCTTTTTGCTACACACGATGATAAGGTGATTGGTTATCTCAGAAGAAAGATATATCTATTGGACGGGAAAGTTGCAAATGATGAGTGGGTGAAGGATTATCATACCGTAAAATGAGGATAATATGAAAACAGCACTTAAGCTTGCATATCGTAATCTCGTGGGTGCCGGGTTGCGTACCTGGCTGAACGTAATCGTATTATCGTTTTCCTTTGTAGTGATAATATGGCTGAAAGGGATTATGATGGGATGGGATTATCAGGCGAAGTCGGATATGACTGACTGGCAGATAGGCGGAGGTCAGTACTGGCATGAGCAGTATGATTCTTTTGACCCTTTCACTCTATCGGAGAGTCATGCTGTCATCCCGGAACAGTTTAATAAAGAGATCGCCCTGGGCGACATGGTGCCTATGCTTATGGTACAGGGCACTCTATACCCGCAGGGGCGTATGCAGTCGGTAACAATCAAAGGTATCGATCCGCATCAGAATCTATTTTTACTGCCTACTCACAGACTGGATACAGTGGTTGATGGGATTCCTGCCATCATTGGTCTGGCAACGGCACAGGACATGCAGCTTGAAAAAGGAGATCTGGTTACCTTGCGATGGAGGGATGCAAACGGCACTTTCGATGCAACAGATATTGTTGTAGTAGATATATTCTCGAGCAATGTGCCTGCTGCAGAGGCATCACAGGTTTATATTCCATTGCAGACCTTATGGGAGATGAGTGATATGGAGGGTGAAGCTACTCTGCTTACTTTTCGTGACGAAGATGAAGAGAGAGCAGAGGTGCAGGGATGGGTACTTAAACCTAAAGAGGTGCTGACAGCCTCTGTTGACAAGATACTTAAGACCAAAACTGCGGGACAATCGGTATTCTACATTATCCTGCTATTGCTGGCAATGCTGGCAATATTTGATACGCAGGTGTTGTCTATCTTCAGAAGACAAAAAGAGATCGGAACATATATAGCACTGGGCTATACACGACGAGAGGTGGTGGGTCTGTTCACTGTGGAGTGTGCCATGCACTCGATACTTGCAGTATTGGTGGGAGCGCTATACGGAATCCCTTTTCTTGCATGGCAAGCAAAAGCAGGCTGGACTATCCCAATGGATGCCGGCGATTTTGGTATTGCAATGGCGCAAACGATTTATCCGGTGTTTAGTATAGGACTGATCATATCAACGGTGTTGATTGTGGTGGTGGTAACAACCGTGGTGAGCTACTGGCCATCGAGAAAAATAGCTAAAATGAACCCAACTGAAGCTTTAAGAGGGAGGATACAATGATACGTTTTTTAATAAAGGGTCTGTATTACGATAAGAGTCGCAGTCGACTGCCAATTATTGTAGTTGCTATAGGGGTGATGCTCGCAGTGTTTTTGAATGCCTATATAACAGGTTTCATGGGCGAGACTGTAGAGCTTAATGCCCGTTTTGCAAACGGACATGTTAAGGTGATGACCAAAGCGTATGCTGAAAATGAGAGTCAGCTACCAAACGATTTGGCACTGACAGAGGTGACTGCTCTAAAAAAGGAGCTGTCTGAACGCTTTCCGGAACTCGACTGGGCTGCTCGTATTCAGTTCGGGGGATTGGTAGATGTGCCGGACGAGAATGGTGAAACTCTTTCGCAAGGACCTACAACGGGCATGGGGATTGATCTGCTGTCATCTGAAAGCATGGAGATTGAGCGGTTGAATATAAGAGAATCGATTGTAAGGGGAAGAATGGTGCAACAGCCGGGTGAAGCGCTTCTGGCAGAGGAGTTTTCGCGCAAACTTGGTGTGAACCCGGGTGATGAGTTTACGCTGATTAGTACCACCATGCATGGAAGCATGTCGTTGTATAACTTCAAGTTGGCAGGCACACTCTCGTTTGGTAATGAAGCAATGGACCGTGGGAGTATAATTGTGGACATTGAGGATGCACGCACTGCTCTTGATATGGATGATGCTGCCGGTATTTTGCTTGGCATATTTGATACCGGCTTTTATGATGATGAGCGGGCACTGGAGATAGCATATACATTTAATGCGGGTATGGATGATGAGGATGAATATGCACCTGTCATGAAATCATTAACTCAGCAGTCGGGTATGGGACAACTGGTGGAAGTTACGGAAAAATGGAGCGTATATATCATTGCAATATTCATAGTTGCAATGGCTCTGGTGTTGTGGAATGCGGGACTGCTCGGCGGACTGCGTCGCTATGGTGAGTTTGGTGTTCGTCTTGCAATGGGTGAAGAGAAAGACCACCTCTATCGTACTCTGATTTATGAGTCGGTATTTATAGGCTTAACCGGCTCAATCATAGGAACAGCACTCGGACTGTTTGCTGCATCTCTGTTGCAGGGGGACGGAATAGATATTACTGGTATGATGGAGGGCTCTGCAATGCTGTATCCCTCGGCAATCAGAACTCGCATAACGCCTACGGACTACTACATTGGGTTTATACCCGGATTGCTTTCCACTATAGTGGGCACTATGCTTGCGGGGTTAGGTATCTACAAGCGGAAGACGTCGCAGCTATTCAAGGAGCTGGAGGCGTAATAATTTAATTAAAACACTATATGAATTACTATAGACACATTACTGTGATGAAGTTTGCAATTGCTATTATATTCACCTTTGCACTAATGCCTCTGCATGCACAACCTACGGCAGATCAGATACTGGAGAGGGTGGATCGAAACCTTTCGTCGGACAACCGTGTATTTGAATCGACAATGATAATACATGGCGCAAGAGGTAGTCGTACACTTACCTCGCGCACCTATGCTGTTGGTGAGAAACGATCTTTTACCGAGTACCTCTCTCCTCCCCGCGAAGAGGGTACTAAAATGCTGAAGCTGGAGGAGCAGTTGTGGATATATTCGCCCTCCACCGATCGCACAATACAGATATCGGGACACATGCTGCGCCAGTCGGTTATGGGTTCTGACCTCTCTTATGAGGATATGATGGACGACCGCAAGCTGACCGAGACCTATGACGCAACCGTTATTGGCAGCGAGGTATTGGATGAGCGCAATACATGGGTATTGGAGCTTACTGCAAAAGTGGATGATTTGGCTTATGAATCACTAAAGATATGGGTGGACACCGAACGATACATTCCGCTCAAAGAAGAGTTTTACGCCAAAAGCGGCAAGCTGCTCAAACGTGCAGTTTTGAGTGATGTGGTTCAGATTGATGGCCGCTGGTTTCCAAAAACCATACTTTATAAGGATATGTTGAAACAGGGTGGTGACGGTACGGAGTTTAAAATCACCGACATCCGCTTCAATGAGAACATTCCGGATTATATATTTTCAAAGGCAGCACTGAAACAATAGAACTATCTGAATAGCTGTAAAAACATATCGACAATCCTCCTTTAGATTACGTAGGGTGGAACTATTCTGAAAATCTACTAACCTAAACTCGCTTCCCGCTTATTACCAGCTTATATACGGTATATTATCGGCTTAATATCGGCTTATATTTATATAACCCTTACATATACTTATTATAAACCATATTTATAGTAATTATAAGCAAAACAGAGTCTTTGATTGTTGGTTTTTTGGACATTTTTGGTTAAATTGCGGAATAATAAAATATTTTTAAACATTATGGCACAAGGTTCAATTTTTGGCACCTTATCTGGAAAGATAGGTAATGTAGTAGTTTACGAAAGAAACGGTAAACAGGTAGTGAGATCAAACCCAAAACAAAAGGATCCGAAGACACCTGCGCAGTTGGCGCACAGGATGAAGTTTTCACTGGTTAACAAGGGCCTCTCACCTCTTAATAAAATAATCAAGATTGGTTTCAAGAATAGTGAAAAGAACTACAGGAAGCTGGTTGGTGAAGCTTATCACACCGCTATCAGAGGTGAGTATCCCAATTTCTCAATGGATTACAGTAAGGTTCAGGTTGCTGAGGGTGATTTACAGTTGCCGTCTAACATAAAGATAATCACTGATGAAGATTCCGGTGTGGTAAATTTCACATGGGATACGCAATTAGCCTTGCCTCATCTAAATAGCAGACATGATGATTATATGAATATTGTTTGCCTTAATTCGGATATTTTGCAGGAAAAACATGCATTTAACGTTGCTAAACGATCCGAAGTGAAAGCAACTTTTGAGTTACCAAAAGGTTGGGATTATAAATCAGTGCACTTCTGGATATTTCTAACATCTTACGACCTGGAGAATAATTCGAATAGTTTGTATTTGGCTGTTGATAATCAACTTTAGTAATTTATTTAACTAACATTTTATCCAAACAAATCTTTAACTCCGTGATGTCTGCGATGTAATAACCATACTGTAATTAATCCGAATACAAAGGTAGAGGTGGCAGTTTCAACCATGTGGCTGAGTCTTACACTTGCTAGCGGCATAAGCGGATTGGGGTTGATATGCACTAAATGGGGTATTGCAAAGAGTGATGCTACCATCAGAGCGGTTTGCAATGGCTTTAGTTTGGATGCAAGTATTATGGGCAGAACTATCAGGGCAAATAATATTCCTCTTGCTAATTGCAGTATTATGAAGCCGGGTGTGGCGAGGAATGTGTTGTATGTGTGAGCGAAGAATGGGGTTATTTCGCCGGGACTGCCGTAAAATGCTCTGAGTTCGGGGTTTTGCCATGCTATAAAATAACCTGCCAGCCAGTAAATTATCAGATAAATAATTGCGAGAATGCCTAATTTGATGAGCAACTGCTTATAGGGCATTGTCAGCTTTATTTTACCGGTATTTGTATCTCTTTTTTTCCATTTTCCGCAAACCATAATCGCAATAGGAATGTATATCAGAGGGATGGATAATCCCATTATAAATAACCGTGGAAGCAGCTCGGGTGTTATGGTTACTTCTTTAAGAAAGTACCATGTTTCAATCTGTGTCAGTAATGTGAAGGAGCCGTAATATGCTATGCCTGTAAATAGCGCAAGCCGCCATCCGTGCCATTTGGAGGTTACAATAAGTGTGATAATCAGGATTGTATTTATTAATCCTAAGATAAGCATCCCGCTTGTCTCGCTCACTAACCCTGGCTGTGAAACAGTTTCAGGAATCAGGTCACCGACTGCCAGTGAGCCTATTATCCAAATTGGAAAGTAAAGAATAAATAATAAAATAAATCTCAAGGTCCAGCTCAGTACTTTTTTTGCTTTCATAGTTTATAGAGTTTATATCATTCAGGTTGCTGCAGGCAGATATAACTTTTTAATATACAAATGTTTACGGATCTAAGGTAGTGATTTATTTTATTATTTGGCAAATTTTATTTAATTAATTCATTATTTAATTACTTCCCACCCATAATCAACATAATCCCAGCTGAAGTTCTTTTCATCCTACTATTTCAAAAACCCCAACAACGCCTCTATAAAACGATCGAACACTTCGATATGGGGCATGTGTCCTACATCATCGAGTTCTACTAATTGTGAATCGGGAATCTGTTGCGCTGTTTTCTTACCCAGCTCGTTGTACAATCCCATAGTTGGTTGAACATCGGCAGGCGCACGGTCTTTTCCGATTGCTGTCCTGTCGCGTGTGTCTATAATCAGCAAGGTGTTGAGCCAACGGTTGTATTCGGGCTTCCATTTGTTGTCGTTGTGGTTATCTGGGCGCACATCCATATATGCCATTCTCATGGGTTGTGATCAGGATTAACAGGGAAATATTTTTACTCATTGTTCTACGTACTTTTTAAAGTTGTCAAGTATCGCCTGCCAGCCTTGCTTTTGTACTTCAACTGAATTCTGATTTTCAGCGTCGAAAGTTACCATTAACAGTGTTAGACTGTCTTCACTGTCGAATATAATTTCAACATCGCGACCGTCATCGAGTCTGTAACCGATTTTCTCATGCTCGGTTACTTCATAATAGATTGCGCTGAAATCGAAACCGAAACTGCCGTCTTTTGCTTCCATGCGTGCAACGTACTTACCGCCTACGCGAAGGTCGTTGGTTGCACTGGGACAATGCCACAGGGGGTCGGCAAAGTTCCACCCGGTGATGTGCTTGGGCTGTGTGTAGTATTCCCAAACTTTAGCTACATCGGCATGAATGGCTGTCTGTACTGTGATTTTAGTTGTTTCCATATAATAAGCTTTTTTTTAATATTACCTTATTTGCTTATCTGTAGGAACGCCACCCTCCTCCATTATATGAATCGAAGCCTTTGCTTTTTAGGTATCTGACTGCCTGAGCACTTCTGGCTCCGCTTGCGCAAACGGCTATAATGGTGTTCTCTTTATCCAGTTTTTTAATCTTGTTGGGCAAATCTGAGACCGGTATATTAATCGAACCTTTAACATGTCCGTAGTGATACTCTTCTTTTGTGCGTACATCCAGCAGTATGGCGCCGTTGTTTAGTTTCTCTCTGATTTTGCCCTTATCGGGCAGCCCTAACAGTCTGTGTAATAATCCCATTTTTTTAATTTATTTATATAGTATTCTGAATACTATAACAGAAATATAGACGCAAAGTTTTTACTACAGCCTTTCCATTCAATTAAAAAAGAATAATCAATATTGGATTTTTTAAAACAGACTCACTTTTAATACTATGTGAGAGAACTAATGAAATATCCTCCCACTACAAGCCAGATGAAAAGTACAAAAGCCAAAATGAAGGGTTTGAGTCCTGATTGCTTGAACTCTTTGAAATTGGTCTCTACACCAAGGGCAGTCATGGCCATGGTTAGTGCAAAATCGTCGGCGGTGTTTATGCCATCTACCAAAACCTGAGGCAGAAGGTTGAGTGAATTGAAGGCTATGACAACCAAGAAGCCAAAGGCAAACCATGGTATGGTGATTTTAGACTTTTCGGTGGTTTCTATTCCTTGCTTACGGTTTTTTCTACCTACAAGCAAGCTGAGTATCAACAGGAAGGGTGCAAGAAGTATAACTCTGATCATCTTCACGATAACGGCACTCTCAGCAATAACTGTGTCGTTGACTGCATTGCCGGCTCCTACGACGTATGCAACTTCGTGTATCGTTGATCCTATATATATTCCCATTTGTTGTGAGTTTAGGTTGAGCCATCCCATCTTATACATAAAGGGGTACAGAAACATTGAGATGGTACCAAAAATGACAACTGTGGATACTGCTATGGCGGTTTTGTGTGGTTGATTTTTTAAAACGGGTTCTGTACCGAGTACGGCTGCTGCACCACATATTGCACTACCAGCCGATGTGAGTGTTGTGAGGTGTGGATCTAACTTGAGTATGCGCCCTACAAAATAGCCTAATAACAATACACTTAAGACCATAATTATGTCTACGATAATAGCTGCAGGTCCTACAGCTACTATATGCTGAAATGTGAGCCTGAATCCGTAGAAGATGATTGCTGCACGCAATATTTTTTTGCTGCAAAACTTGATACCGGGCATCCATTGCTCGGGCGTTCGTTTACGAAGTGTGTTTCCGTAAATCATTCCTATTATGATTCCGACAATTAGGGGACTAAGTGAGAGACTTTTGACATAAGGCAACCGTGATATAAACAGTGCCACCAATGATAGTGATACAATGAGAATGACCCCCTTAATAAAAGGTCCTTTATTATTTGAGATGTAGTGTAGTTTTGTTTCGGGTGCAAAATTAACAAAATAGCTACATGTATATATGTTTTTGAATTATGTTAACCTTTAAAGATATTCCATATCCCGATTTGGAATATTTTATCAGGTTAATTAATATCTTTGTATTGAATCGTGGTAATTCTGTTTATTTTTCCCACGAAAAAGCGGTTGGTTAAGGAAGTGAAGCGCCATAAACCAACCGCTTGCATTGTAAATATGTTTTTACGGATCAGGTTTTAAAGAATCATCTGAGGCTTAAATGGATCATTTAAAACTTTGAAAGAAAATAGATTTCCCTACCTTAAACTTTTCATCTAGCATCTTTTTGACTCCTTCCAGATCGGCCATTCTCATTTCGTCACCCACGCTCACCAGAGCAATATCTGAGGGCTCTATGGCAGTTCCGCGAACTGGTTCTCTTCTCTCCTTTTCGTTTCCGGATTCATCAGTATAGTATATTATTCGATTCACTGTCACTGAATATGTATTGGGTCCATCATGCTCACTTAGAATTGAGTAATGTTCGGTTTTTTCTTCACCCTCTTTTGCTGAAGATGTTTGAATATAAAATGAGCTTCTGTCTTCTGCAGTGTTTCGTGTATATGAATTTGCATTTCCACTATAATTTCTTGGAATAGTACGCAATAGAAGCAGAGGTTTTTGAACTGAGATCTCTTCCATTGCTTTATCATAAGCTGCTGGAAGAGTACTGTTTAGAAAATCGAAAACAAATTGTGCCGATGCGAATTGATCGTTCTGTACGGAAAAAAATATCGGTTCAGAATCATTCAATTTTATCGACTCAACAATCATCTCTTTTAATAAATGCAAGTTTGAGCCACTGTTAATTTCCTCAGGTGTTTTTATTACTTCAGTAGCAGAGGGAGTTTGATACATAACTTGATTAACTGAATTTATCAGGACAATAAACAGTTGTTGTCTCTCTATTGCACCTGGTTTAATTGCAAGTTCATTAGTTGTTATACCTTTCTGTTCGCAATAATTCTGCACTTGTTGCCAATAGTAAAACGGATTGCTTTGTACCTGTTGTACAACACTTCCGCTTACTGAATTCTCATCTAAAGTTTGATTCTGCATTTCTTTCTTGCTATGCACTTCTTTTGTCGGCTCTGCAAATGCTAATAGCATTACAGCAGCAAGAGGCACGATAAACAGCAGTTTGAGTCGCGCCCGTGGGGGAGATTTCTTTTTTAGCATCATAGTAATTCTGTTTTTAATTTTTGATTGATTGAAACTGTTGACGACGGAAGTGAAGCGCCTTTCGCCAACGGCCTTTCTGACTAATAATAATTGATATTCCCTGGCTTCTATGCCTGCATCTATTACGGCATTATCAGCCTCATACTCATGAATCTCGCGCAGATCCCTGCACACCATCCACACCATTGGATTGAACCAGTGAAGGATGAGCAGCAGTTCTGATAGGATCACATCGATATTGTGCTTTTTGCGGATATGCATTTTCTCATGCATAATTATCTCACGGGGATTGTTTATATAATCTTTCTCGGATAAAACAATATATCGGAAAAAGCTGAAGGGGACAATATCATTATTGGTGATCACAAGTTTAAAACCATCCGAATCAATTACCCGACCTTTAGTGATTATTTGCCTGACTCGCACAAGAGAGATAATCATTCTGATGATCATTGCTATTATTCCTATTAAATATATTGCAGGAAGCAGCGCAAGCCTTTTATTAACGGGAGAATATTTATCAGTAAAACCATACGAACCAATAGAATCGATGGTTTCCGATGCATTTTGATTTGAAGTTTCAGGATTTATTTGGGCTTCTGAACTTGTTGGTGCTTCTGAACTCTGTGTTTCTGAATTCGGAATTGTTCCTATTAAATCAGGTTTTCTATTTCTGTTGCTTTCATCTACAGTCTCTGAAAACTGCTGTGATTTAATCATCTCTTCGAGATTGAAAAAAGGTTGACTGATTATTCCTGTAGAATCGACTTTTAGTTTTACAACCGGTAATAAACTGCATACGATCAGTCCGGTTATGAGAGTGATACGGGTAAACCTATAGAACGTCTCCTGCATTAAAAGCAACCTGAAAAAAACTGAGAATAGTGTCAAACAAATTGTTGCTTTCAGTAAGTATATAATAAAGGTTTCCATTCTGATTTTTTTAGGCGTTTATCTATTCTTTCCCCTTTTCAATCTTCTCTATCAGCTTTTTTAATTCATCGACGGAGATGTTTTCCTCTTCTATTAATGAAGTTACAACATTTGTGTAGGAGTTGTCAAAATAGTCAGAAACGACTCCTTTAAGTGCTCTTCCTTTATATTGCTCTCTGGAGATAAGCGCGAAATACTGGTAAGTGTTTCCATAGACTTTGTGATCTATGAAGCCTTTTTCTTCAAGCAGTCGCACTACCGTGGAAATTGTGTTGTAATGTGGCTTTGGATCGGGATATTTATCCAGTACTTCGCGTATGAACATGGGTCCACAATCCCAGAAGTACTGCATTATTTCCTCTTCTTTATCTGTTAATTGTCTCATTGATATCTGTTTTAAAATATATGCATCACAAATGTAAATAAATATCTGACATGCCAACTATATAAATTGTAAGTATAACTATATATAACAGTTTGTTTATTGATTATAATAGTTATTCACATATATATTGTTTTTTATTAACCAATGCATAGTTATTTAACGCTTTATCGAACTAATAGTACAAGGGTGATGTTATCACTAATATTTCACTTTTACCAAATAAATTCATCCGTTTTGGATATTAAAGTTCACAAAATAAACGACACTAAAATTGCTGAAGTTATTTCAGACTCATTATTAACAAATGTACCTGAAGATGGTTATGAAAGTTAAATTAATTCGTTTTTTTACTCAGCCTTATCCTTTTTATTACAAGGGTAAATCGTTATGGATTATAGCGGCGATTCTATTTATCTTTTCATTCGTTTTCAACTATTTCTTTCAACCTTTCAATGTGTATCATCCTGAACATAAAATGAGCTATTTAATGATCTCGGTGATTCACTCCATAACTCCCTTTGTCATCATATTGCTATTTTC
>JAQUIZ010000229.1 GCA_028683355.1 Fermentimonas sp. | reverse complement strand
ACCAATCAGGTTTGGAACAGTCATGAAAGCAATTGTCAGCATCGACAGGTTCCAGATGATTGTTGTGTCGACAAAAGAAGCAAGAAAATAGATGATGGCCATGAAGGGGACCAGTTTTTCAGTTACACTGGCAATGCGTCTTATGCCACCTATGATGATAAGTGCCAGTAAAACAGCCATTACGGCGCCTGTGATAACGTGTTGAACTCCGAATGTTGCGAAGATAGCATTGGAGATACTGTTTATTTGAGGCAGGCTGCCGGTTCCGAAAGATGAAAGAACGGTTGCAACTGCAAAAAAACCACCCAGCCAGTAACCGGTTTTTATCATTTTATCGTTCTTCAAGGGGATATTAAGTCGCTTCCTCATGTAATACATTGGTCCACCTGCAACCATTCCTTTTTCATCAAACTCGCGATGTTTATGAGAAAGAGTAACTTCAACAAACTTAGTGCACATTCCCAGAAAAGCAGTTGTCAGCATCCAGAACAGTGCGGCCGGTCCACCTAAATGAACTGCCAGAGCTACTCCTGCAATATTACCTGTTCCAACTGTTCCTGAGAGTGCAGTTGCCAGTGACTGAAAATGGGTGGTGTCTCCTTTATCGGTGCTTTTATCATATTTGCCTTTTACCACCCTGACTGCATGTCTGAAATACCTGATTTGAGGAAACTTTAGATATAGAGTAAAGAACACTCCTGTACCTAAAAGCAGGAAAATAAACCAGTTATTTCCTCCTATATATTGATGTATAGTTGTGAAGAACTCATTAAGCTGCTGCATAATTAAGCAGTATTATGGTTTTAGAATGATAACGCAAAATTCAAATATATATATTTTTTTAAACATTCGCCTTCGGGAGCTATCTTTATTATCTTTGTAAATCATTATTTACTATATTTGTCAATCAATCTTTATTATCATGGATAGACGAAATTTCTTAAAAAAATCTGCTTTTACAGCAACCGGTTTAAGTCTGACACCATTAATGGGCAAATCTTATAACTCCATATTTGGGCAGTCGGCACCGAGTAATAAAATCAAAATCGGACTGATAGGATGCCGAAATCAGGGGTGGAGTAATCTTCAGACATTTTTACAATATCCGGGTGTGGAGTGTGTTTCTCTGTGCGATATTGACGATCAGTGGCTTTATCAGCGTGCTTCTGAATTAGAGGAGCGTACAGGTAAAAAACCACCTCAGCTGGTTAAGGACTGGCGCCATGTTATCGATAACAAAGATGTTGACATGGTAATCATTGGAACTCCTGATCACTGGCACTGTCTGCAGTTGATTGCAGCTTGCGAAGCGGGAAAGGATGTTTTTGTAGAAAAACCTCTGGCGAATACTATTGAGGAGTGTGATCTGATGGTGAAGGCTGCTCGCAAATATAACAGTATTGTTCAGGTAGGACAATGGCAGCGAAGTGATCCTCACTGGGATGAGGCTGCCGCTTATGTTCAGAGTGGTGTGCTTGGCAGAGTCAGAACTGTTAAAGTGTGGGCATATCAGACGAGTAAATGGACACTGCCTGTGGTTCCTGATTCAGCTCCTCCGGCAGGTGTTGATTATGATATGTGGCTTGGTCCGGCACCAAAGCGTAATTACAATCAAAACCGCTTTCATTACAATTTTCGCTTTTTCTGGGACTATGCCGGTGGGTTGATGGCCGACTGGGGTGTACATCTTCTTGACTATGCAATGAAAGGGATGAATGCAGGACTGCCATCTTATGTTTATGGGGCAGGCGGTAAGTTTGGTTATCCTGACGATGCAATGGAAACACCCGATACATTGATGGCAACATATAAATATCCGGATTTTAATATTATCTGGGATCATGCCTGTGGAATAGGACACGGACTGTTTGACAAACGTGAAGGAGTTGCATTCTTCGGTGAAAACGGTACACTAGTGTTAACAAGAAGTGGTTGGGAGGTAATCCCCGAGCAAGCTGTGAATAGTCGCAATTTCCCTTACTGTTACCCTTGCGATGATGAAAGAAAACCTAACACTCTACGTATGGAAGCGGTTGAAATGCATAAAGGGTCGGGTAAGGGACTTTATCTGCACGCCGGTAATATGCTTGACTGTATGCGAACAAGAGAGCTGCCTAATGCTGATATTGCAATAGGTGCAGAAGTTGCCAAGCTGAGTCATATGGCCAATATTTCCTGCAGAGTGGGCTCTGCACTAAACTGGGATAATAAAACAGGGTTATTTGATAATGAGGAGGCAAATTTGCTTGCTAAGGCTAACTACAGGGCACCATGGAAACTTCCTGTTTTGTGAAATTATATATTGATGAAGTTCACATGCCTTGACAAGGTAATAGAAGTGCTTGTGTTTAATTAATATCAAAAAGTAAATGGGGCTGTCTCAAAAGATCAGCCCCATTTAATTTATACTCTGCCTTAAGTTTTATTAATCGTGATAAAATTTATGTACCCAGGTTTCGAATGATTTTAGCCAGTTATCCAGGAATTTACGTGTGTCAGGATTTGCAATTTCGTTATTTTCATTAAACAATGTCATAGTGTTGCCAATGTATGCTTCGGGTTGTTGCATCATATAAACATCAATGAATACCATTGGCTGACGAAGTACGTGGTTTGCAGCTTCTCCGCCGAGTGGGCTGATTGAACTGCTTACGATAGCACCCGGTTTGCCTCCCCAGTTGTTTTGTCCGTATGGTCTTGATCCAACATCAATTGCATTCTTTAGTACACCCGGAATTGATCTGTTGTACTCAGGTGTGAAGAACAGGTATCCATCGGCTTCTTTAATTTTCTTGCGGAACTCAACCCATTCAGCAGGTGGATTATGATCCAGATCCTCATTATAATGTACCAGCTGACCAATTTCTACCAATTCCATATCAAATGTATCGGGTTGCATTTTAATTGCATCGAGAGCCAATTTTCTGTTATAGGAATCTTTGCGTAAACTCCCTACTATAACTGCTATTTTCTTTTTGCTCATAACTATGTTTATTAAATGTTTTATAATTGTGTATGTTGTTTTACTTACAAGTACGATAAATTCTTCATTGAATCATGAAAGAACCTAAACCGTTTTTTACCGATAAGTATTTGTTTAAATATATAAACAACCTATACTTTATTTTGTTCTATAATTAATATTTATGAGCTATTGTTTGGGT
>JAQUIZ010000081.1 GCA_028683355.1 Fermentimonas sp. | reverse complement strand
ATCTGTATTGCTACGTCATGTGCTGCCCCTCGACTTGCATGTGTTAGGCCTATCGCTAGCGTTCATCCTGAGCCAGGATCAAACTCTTCGTTGTAAATTTGTTTTTTATATATCCTTGAAACTTCCCAAATCTGCTTTTATATATGACATATTATTATGATCATAAATGACGACAGAATCAAAAAAAATCGGGATAAGGAAAATCCAAAATCAAAACTGAAAAGCTTTTTTAAAATCCCTTTATACTGCCCCCGGATTCACGATTTATATCCTTTTAAATTCTATTGAACGGGTACCTTAATATAATCTGATTATATTTCTTGTACTTGCTTTGTCTAAAAAAATTGTATGTAAATCTTCTAAAGATCGCTTCTTGTTTTCGCTTTCAAAGTATTGTTCCTTCCAAAAGCGGGTGCAAAGATAGAGAATGTTTTTGAATATCCAAAACTATTTGAGAAATATCTCCAAATATCTTTTCTCTGCAACATGTAAACAAATTTTAAACCTTTTCAATCATTAACCTCTGTAATGAAATGCTATTTTGAGCGGAAAAGGAATGCAAAGATAGAGAAATTATCAGATACTCTCCAAATGTTTTCGATACTTTTTTTTGCAAAATGTTTAAATAGTCATCTCGACTAAAATGAGTCAGGCAGTACAATACATTCAACAGCAACTAATTGCATAACCAAAAACATTTGCACAATTTTGTCATTTGCCCTAACAAAAAAGAACTTTCCGATATTAACCATTTGTTTGATTAAATATTTGCCTGTAGTTTCCGGTTAAAAGTACTGCTTCAGTAATAGATCGCCCGGAGCAACATCATACCATCTTCATATTAACTTCGCATCAACATCAATTAATATCGAGGTTGGGTTGGCTGAAGTCATACCAATGTTATATAAAAATATTGGTTTGGCTGATATTATGCCAATACTATATACATATAAGTAAAAATAATACCAGTAATTTTTAATAAGCTAGCAGATGTGAACTTGTAGTTATATAAGGAGTAACAGCAAAATTAAGTATTTCAGTATTTCTTACAACTTCTATATTAATAGATACAGGCGTATTCCAATCTATATATTGATTAAAGTTGAATAAATAGGAGAAAGCAGCTTTGTATCTTTTATTATTTGAGATCGCAGTTGAAATTCTGTTATAATCAGAGACGTTCCAGAACATGCAATCCTTGAAACCATTTGAATCAGTATATCGTGTATTAGTATCTCTAAACTCCATAGTTTCAGCTATAAAGCGGCGATAGCCCTCTGTTAGTGACTGAGATGAGTTATGATCGAAACTCTGACCCTGAATATTAACAACTACATCACCGGGACGTATTCCAGCCAAAGCAGCCGGTGACCCAGGATCAACAGATGCAACTGTTTTCAAATCATTTATATCATAACCAATACCAGTATAATTGTATTTCAGATATTTAACCTGAAATGTAGCGAAAGATCTGTTGCCTGCATATGGGAATTTCAATAACATAAGAGGAAGATTCATCTCCAGATAGTCAGTCAGACTATAATAGGAACTAAGACGTTCAGTTACCTCACTCTCCCAAATCATAGTCATTTCTCCAGCCTCCATAAACTTCACATCATAGAATCGAAAACCAAACTGCAATTCATAAGCAATATCATCTACACGAACACCTTCAGATGGATTATATAATGGTACTCTTACAGTCCTGTTGTTTCTTGTATCATAACGCCAGACAGGCTGATAACTTCCAAAAGTCGCAGAGTGTTTCTTGTAGAGAGGGTTACTCTCAAAACTATAGAAAGTCTGAATTATAAAATCAGGATCAGTCGGACTGTATACCAGCCCCTTTTCAGATAAAGCACGTATAAAGATAGCGTTTATTCGCTCATCCAACTCTCTGGTACTCTCATCAGAAGCCGCAAATCCAAATGTTCTGTAGTTATGATATAGTGCATTTTCGTTTGTAATTGTTTTTACCGGCATTAGAAATCGCCTGTTCTGAACATCCTCCAAACTATAAAAAGCAAATACCGGGGCAAGCTGTGCTTCCGTAATAGCATTACTGCTACGGCAATCTTTAGAAAATGTAATTTCTTTAAATGAATGCTCAAAATTACGAATTGCAAGTGTGATCTCCGTTTCGTGCAGATTAAACCAAGACATTATTGTCTGATACGATTTCAAGTATGTTCCATTGTGATTTACTGAAAGTAATATATCATTAATTTTTAATCCAGCTCTTTCAGCCGGAGAACCGGGAGTTATCTCAACAACAACAGGTTCTTTATATCCCCAGCCTCTTTCTTCACTGATTTCGAAAGTAAAACCCGGATTACAGGTTATCTTGTTGTCTTGTGAAAATGATATACCTGAGATTAATAATAAAATAACAACTAAATTTATAATTCGCTTCATTGTACTATCTTCTAAAATTGTGCTTATATGACAAAGATATGAGAAATCACTTAATAAATTAAACGAAATCTTTACAAATTCTTTATCTTTGCTATTAACGATGAGTATAATATTCAACACACACATCATAATAAGATGTTAGACATTATTAAAAACGACCCCTGGCTAGAGCCACATTCCAAAGCAATTAACGGCCGCCACAAATACTATCTGAAAAGATTGTCGGATTTAACGAAAAACGGTAATATAAGATTATCTGATTTCGCTTCAGGGCACCATTACTTCGGGTTGCAAAAGACAACTGATAAATGGATCTTTCGTGAATGGGCGCCAAATGCCACAGAGATTTTTCTTGTGGGCACGTTCAACCAATGGCAGCACTTGGAGTCTTTCCGTTTGCAACCTGTTGGCAATGGTGTCTGGGAAGTAAAGGTTCCGCTAAATCGTATAAATCACGAAGATCTTTACAAACTGCATGTCACTTGGCAGGATGGCTCGGGTGAGCGTATTCCGGCTTGGAGTAAACGAGTTGTTCAGGATCCTGAAACATACATATTCAGTGCTCAGGTTTGGGAGCCTGAGCACAGTTATGCTTTTAAACACAGAGATTTCAGGCCAGACACCTCCCCTCTCCTTATATATGAGACACATGTTGGAATGTCGACAGCAGAAGAAAAAGTGGGTACGTACAATGAGTTCCGCGAAAACATTCTTCCACGTATAAAAGAAGCAGGATATAATGCCATTCAAATTATGGCAATCCAGGAACACCCCTATTACGGATCTTTCGGATATCACGTATCCAGTTTTTTTGCACCATCATCAAGAAGTGGCACACCTGAAGAGTTGCGTCAGTTAATTGATACCGCACATGGTATGGGTATATCAGTCATTATGGACATAGTTCATTCACACTCAGTAAAGAACGAAACCGAAGGTATAGCCAGAATGGATGGATCATATGATTTATATTTCCATAGTGATCCGTCTCGAAGATATCACCAGGCATGGGATTCATTATGCTTTGATTACGGTAAAGATGAAGTACTCCATTTTTTACTTTCAAACTGCAAATACTGGTTGGAAGAGTTTAAATTCGATGGATTCAGATTTGATGGCGTCACTTCTATGATATACCTAAGTCACGGTTTGGGCGAGTCATTTTCCGACTATAGCGACTATTACAATTCAGGCCAAGATGGTGATGCAATATGCTATCTGACACTTGCCAATCAGCTTATACATGAAATTAATCCTAACGCAATAACTATTGCTGAAGAGGTTAGCGGAATGCCCGGATTGGCTATGAAAACCTCAGCAGGCGGCTATGGTTTTGATTATCGTATGGCTATGAATATTCCTGATTTCTGGATAAAAACTATAAAAGAGAAAAAAGACGAGGAGTGGCGTCCATCTGCAATATGGTGGGAAACAACAAACCGGCGCAACGATGAGAAAACTATATCATATAGCGAAAGCCATGATCAGGCGTTAGTTGGTGACAAGACAATTATATTCAGACTCATCGATTCTGATATGTATTGGTATATGTCGAAATTAACGGGAGGTTCATACAAGGTAGACCGTGGAATAGCTCTTCATAAGATGATCAGACTGGTTACAGTATCAACAATAAACGGTGGTTATCTCAATTTTATGGGAAATGAATTCGGGCACCCCGAATGGGTTGATTTTCCTCGTGAGGGCAACAATTGGTCATATAAATATGCTCGCAGACAATGGAATCTTGCAGATGACAGCAATTTAAGGTATCATTATCTTGGAGATTTCGACAGATCAATGATTAAACTAATCAAATCTGTACCCAACTTTCAGGATACAACGCTTGTGAAATTATGGGACAAGGATGATGATAATATTCTGGCTTATATGAGAGGTGACATGATATTTGTATATAATTTCAATCCTCAGAATTCATACAGCGATTACGGTATATTAGTTACTCAGGGCGAATACACTGTAGTACTTGATACAGATGATAAAGATTTTGGTGGTTTTGGATTGAATGACAAGTCAATTAATCACTTCACACAATACGACCCTTTGTATTCCGAATACAATAAGGGATGGTTAAAACTATATCTGCCCGCCAGGACAGCCCTTGTATTAAAAGTAAAAAGGTAAATTCAGACAATTATTTTAAACAAAGAAACAATTATTCATATGACAAACAGCAATAATAAAGCATTAAAACAAATTGATTCACTATATCCCCTAAAATTCAATCCTATTCTAAAATCAATTATTTGGGGAGGTTCAGCAATTACAGATTTCAAAAACATAAAACCCTCACGAGATGGTATAGGCGAAAGTTGGGAAATTTCAGGAGTAGAAGACAATATTTCAATAATATCAAATGGTAAACATTCAGGTATTTCTCTGGAAGAACTGCTTTCTGAAAAAAAAGAGTTGCTTGTAGGTAAAAAAGTGTACGACCAGTTTGGAGACACCTTTCCTCTTCTCTTAAAATTTATTGATGCAAACGACGATCTGTCAATTCAGGTTCACCCTGACGATGAAATAGCAGAAAAGCGACATAATTCTTTTGGTAAAACGGAGATGTGGTATGTTGTAAATGCGGCTCCTGGAGCATTTCTTTATTCAGGATTTGAAAAGAACATATCGCCTGATGAGTACGTTGATAGTGTAAAAGACGGAACTTTCACCGGAACGCTCAAAAAACACGTTGTTAAAGAAGGAGATGTATTTTTTCTTCCCGCAGGTCGTGTTCATGCAATAGGTGCCGGATGTTTTATAGCAGAGATTCAGCAGACATCAGATCTTACTTATCGTATTTATGACTATGATCGTCGTGATGCTGAAGGTAACACCAGAGAGCTTCATACCGAACTGGCAAAAGATGCTATAGATTTTAAGGTTTATGATTCATACAAAACAGAATATGATAAAGAGATAAATCAGCCTGTGAAACTGGTATCCTGCCCCTACTTCACAACCAACCTGCTTGAACTGGATATCCAGATGAGTCGTAACTTTAAAAAAATAGATTCCTTTATTATATATATGTGTCTCTCGGGTCATTGTACTTTGAAAGATAATAATGGAAATTCTGTTTTTATCGATCGTGGAGAGTCGGTTCTTATACCTGCTGCTACTGAGAATCTTTTGATTATACCCAGCGAATCTTCTAAATTACTTGAGATATACATAGAATAAAATTCATTATAATACTACGCGAAATGAAAAACATCAAACTCTTATTAATTACATTATGTGCCACAATGACTACATTGGCACAGTTACCGCAAAACCTTGAAAGTGAACTTATATTACTTAACGTAAATACAGGTAAAGAGAAGGTCATTCTTCGGGAAAGACGACATTTCGAAGCACCCAACTGGTCGAGAGATGGCAAATTTCTGATAATTAATCATAACGGATTATTAGAAAAGGTATCCGTAAAAGGAGAAAAACTAGGTGTAATTGACACCGGTTTTGCTGACAAATGTAATAATGATCATGGGTTAACTTTAGACGGCAAATGGCTTATTGTAAGCCACAACGATCCAACCGTCACATCTCAGGGTGGAAACTCAAGAATATTTATTCTTCCTGCATCCGGAGGTGTGCCGAGATTGATTACCGGAAATACTCCCAGTTACTGGCATGGCGTTAGTCCGGACAATCAATGGGTTGTATATTGCGCTATGCGTAATGGAGAATGGGATGTTTATAAATCTCACGTGATAACCGACGAAGAGATTCGCCTTACAGATGCAGATGGTTTGGATGACGGACCTGAATATAGCTACGACGGAGAGTGGATTTACTTTAATAGTCACAGAACTGGTCGAATGCACATTTGGAGAATGCGTCCCGATGGAAGTGAACAAACACAGCTCACCAGTGATGAATATGATAATTGGTTTCCTCACCCCGGACCGGATAATAGAAGCATAGCATACATTGCTTATATGGAGGATCAAAAAGGAGGACATCCTTTTGGGAAGGATGTAAAAATAAGATTGCTGGATGTGGAAACATTACAAACACGTGATCTCACACCTGTTTTCTATGGTGGTCAGGGTTCATTAAATGTACACAGCTGGTCGCCCGATGGCAATAGTATAGCTTTTGTAAGATATATAAACAACGATTGAAATTATATATAATATTCCATTTGGTCGATTAACCCAGCCTGCAAAGCATATCTGGTAACTTCGTTAACGCTGTTCACCCCCAGTTTTCTGTAAATATTGCGACGGTGAGTGTTAACTGTGTGGAAACTTAAATTCTTCTCAATAGCTATTTCTTTAGTTGTTTTCCCCAAAGCAATTTCCCTGAGGATATTTGTTTCAGAAGCAGTAAGTTTGTCAGGCACTTTTGACTGGGGGACGCCGGCTTTCATAACTGATTCCGCATAATCACACCAATATACCTCATTCTCTGCAACGCAAATTAAAGCATCCAGTATTAAGGATTTAGAATTATTTTTTAATACAACACTTATGGTGGGATCTGATTGTAAAAGTTGTCGCAGAAAGTGAACTTCAGGCTCGTCTGTAAAGAGAAGCCATGAAGATCCCTTAGCGCCGCTTTTTATATTTAACAAGTGAGTTATTGATGAAAAGTCGAACAAAGAGTAGTCGACTATCACAACTGAATCGGGATATTGGCGCAACATAAACATCATTTTATTGTAGTTTTCAACCTCAATAAACTTTACTTCACTATCATACTCCTTAAGAATTGACATCAACCCCGCACGTGTAATATCCTGATTATCTGCCACTATATAAACTCGACCCACCTTTGTAATTATTTTATGAAACACAAATTTAATAAATTTTCTCACTATAGCTGTAAATATACCACGAATGTGCTATTTCAATCTCATCTTACAACCTATATCTTTGTCTTAATAAAAATTTAGAAATAAATAATATGACAAAAATTGCAGCAAACCTAACAGAACTAGTAGGTAATACACCTTTACTAAAACTAAGTCAATTTGGAAAATCAGAAGGAGCAAAGGCAAATCTAATTGCCAAGCTCGAAAGTTTTAATCCACTAGGCAGCGTAAAAGACCGTATCGCATTGGCAATGGTTGAAGATGCTGAGAAAAAGGGAATTCTTAAGCCGGGCTCTGTTATAATAGAACCCACAAGTGGTAACACAGGTATAGGTCTGGCATTTGTATCTTCAATTAAAAATTACAGACTTATTCTTACAATGCCTGAAACTATGAGTCTGGAAAGAAGGAATTTACTTAAAGCACTAGGAGCAGAACTCGTGCTTACACCAGGTGCAGAAGGTATGAAAGGCGCTATCCCAAAATCTAAAGAGCTACAGTCACAAACTCCAAATGCAGTTATTCTTCAGCAATTTGAAAATCAGGCAAATCCTCATATCCATTATCAGACAACAGGTGAAGAGGTTTGGAGGGATACAGGAGGCAAAATTGACATTTTTGTTAGCGGTGTAGGTACGGGTGGAACTGTTAGTGGTGCAGGTAAACGTTTAAAAGAATTTAATCCTGACATACAAGTTGTCGCAGTTGAACCAACTGCCTCACCAGTTTTATCAGGTGGAAGTCCCGGACCTCACAAGATTCAGGGCATAGGAGCAGGATTTATTCCTGGCACATATGATGCTTCTGTTGTAGATCGCGTATATAAAGTTAGCAATGACGATGCCATTCTTGCAAGTCGCAACTTAGCTTCTACTGAGGGACTACTAGTTGGAATTTCATCCGGAGCAGCTGTTTATGCTGCATTACAGCTTTCACTAGAACCTGCAAACGAAGGAAAAAATATTGTTGTGATACTCCCTGATACAGGTGAACGTTATCTGTCTACAGTACTTTACGCTTTCGAAGAATATCCTTTACAGCTTTCCAAGGTTGAAGATTGATCATATTTAAATATTCTTCGAAATGAACACAGGTTTAAATAACATGCATAGTATGATGGTTATGTATATGATAACAATGAAAAATTGTTGTTGTAAATTACATAGTCAGCCTACTTTGCATACCTGAATTAGAATTTGGGTATCATAAAACAGAGCGGCTGATCTAAAAAAATCAGCCGCTTTTTTTAATAATTAGTCCAATATCTTTTAATAAATAAATAGTTAAATCGCATGAAATTAATTTTTGTACTCTTAATCCAACTAATAATACTTGGTGCATATGCACAAAGTGAACAAACAGTAGTTATAACAGGTAAAGTAACCGATCAGTATAATGAGCCACTATCAGGGGTTACAATAGTTGATGTAAATAATAGAGGTAGCGGTACTGTTACAGACACAGATGGTAATTACCACATAAATACAACAATAGGTACCACACTCGAATTTTCGTATTTGGGATTTGAGAATCAGACTATTTATATAGTAGAATCCGCAACAGTCAATATCAAACTTATTGAAACCACTACAACTTTAAATGAAGTTGTAATTACTTCATTAAACATCCCCCGTGAAAGAAAAGCATTAGGTTATGCTGTACAGGATGTTTCTTCAGAAGCATTTCAAACAAGACCAACGAACCCCATGAATGCTCTTTCCGGAAAAATTGCAGGACTTCAAGTAATCTCAGGTGGAAGTAATTTGGGAGGCTCTTCAAGAATAACATTAAGAGGAATCAACTCGATAACAGGCAATAATCAACCACTTTATGTGATTGATGGGGTACCACTTGACAATAGTGAACTTAATAGTTCATCCACAATAAACGGTAGTGCAGGAAAAGATATGGGAAGTACAATTCAGGATATTAATCCTGATGATATTGCAAGTGTCAACGTACTTAAAGGGCCATCAGCTGCTGCGCTTTACGGATCACGGGCAGCTAATGGTGTTATCCTTATCACCACTAAAAATGGAAGAGGTGTAGATGGTAAGATAAATATAGAACTAAATACAGGTTTGGAGTTTGAAAATGTAGTCAGACTTCCCGAACGCCAAAAACTTTATGGAGGTGGATATAATACCTCTTTCAGTACTGCTGAAATCAATGGCACCACATATAATATTGTAGATTATGCAGGCGATGAGAGTTGGGGACCAAAACTCGACGGTACACCTGTACTCCATTGGTATAATCTTGATCCTGAATATCCGGAGTATTATCTAAACCCGGAACCATGGTTATATCCTGATAATGATGTTCATTATTTCTTTAACACGGGTATTGCAAACACCAACAATATATCGTTATCTAAATCAAATGAGAACTCTGCTTTCAGAGTATCATTCACTAATAAAAATGTAACAGGTACTGTTCCAAATTCGTCATTAGGGAAAAATAGTTTGAGTATTTCAGGGAATGTAACGGGCGACCTGCTGTCGTTTTTTGCAAGCGCAAATTACATTAAGACTTCAACTACAGGGCGACCCTGGACTGGCGCTTCCAACAGAAATATTATCCTGGAAGCTTATCAGTGGGGGCATGTACAGGTCGATTATAAAAAACTCAGAGAATATAAAAGACCTGATGGTACTCCCAGAGCATGGAACCGTACAGGTTATCAAAACACAGTTGCAGATGAGAAGACCAAATACATCGACAATCCTTATTGGTCGGCTTATGAAAGTTATCTTGAAGAAGACAGAAACAGACTCTATGGTAATTTTGGTATAGTCTTAACCCCCACTCCATGGCTATCAGTTACAGGACGTTTAAATGCAGATATATACGATTACGATTTTCAGGACAGAATAGCCTATAACTCACGTTCGCAATCAATGTACCAGGAGTATAATCAGAAATATGAAGAGTTTAATTACGAATTGCTTGCGACAGTAAACAAAGCTTGGAACGATCATTCCTTTGTTGCAAATGCAGGTACCAACTTCCTCCAAAGAAACAGACGGATAAATGACATTTCAACTTCAGGGGGTCTTATCATACCAAATTACTACAGTCTCAATAATGCAACCTCAACTATTATAAATCCCTCAACCGGCATATATAAAAAACAACTCTCATCGGTTTACGGCAGCATATCTTACGGCTGGCGAAGCACTGTTTATTTAGATGGTACATTCCGAAACGACTGGTCTTCAACGCTCCCTGTAGAGCACAATTCATACTTTTACCCCTCGGTAACTTCATCCTTTATTCTTAGCGAACTACCTTCATTACGTGACCAGAACTGGCTTTCTTTTGCTAAGTTTCGTTTAGGATGGGCTCAGGTTGGAAATGACACAGATCCATATCAACTATATAAAGTTTATGAAGCGGTTAATTCAATTAATGGCAGAAGTGCATATACTTTACCTGATCAATTAAATAATATAAATCTGAAGCCTGAGATTACATCTTCACTGGAAACCGGATTGCAATTGCAGTTTTTCCGTGATCTGATTAATCTCGATTTCACCTATTACAACAACACCAGCCGTAACCAGATAATTTCACTCCCTACATCAGATGCATTTGGATACTCTTCTAAATTAATAAATGCCGGTGAAATAAATAACAGAGGTTTTGAAGTAATTTTAGGTATAAATCCGGTGAAAAGTTATAACTGGGACTGGAATACAACGATTAATTTCTCAAGAAATATAAACAAAATAATTAAGCTTTCAGATGCTGTAAACAAGCTTAATCTAAGTACAACACTTGTTACTCTTACTGCACAAGAAGGTAAAAGTTACGGTCAGATAGAAGGATACGATTTTGTATATGCTCCCAATGGACAAAAAGTTATCGATGAAAACGGACTCTATATGCGAACCCAGCAAATCGTACCACTCGGTAGTGTGCTGCCCGACTTTCTTTGGAGTTTCCAAAATGGATTGCGTTATAAGAACCTGAGATTTAATTTTCTTATTGACTCACGTGTGGGTGGAAAATTCTATTCACAAACATACTCTGTTGCAATGTATTCAGGTATTCTTCCTGAAACAGCAGCTAACGGAATTCGTGAAACAGGTGTAATTGCTGATGGTGTAACAGCTAATGTCACATTTAATGCCGATGGTTCATATGATGTAACAGATATAGCTCCAAATACTAAAAGCGTAACTGCACAGGCATGGTCTAGAAATCATAGAAACGGACCTACTACATTCAGTATTTTCGATGCAACCTTTATTAAATTAAGGGAGTTATCTATGGGTTACGATTTCAAACTCTCTGAAAACAGTCCTGTAAAAAGTATCGGAGCATCTGTTTACGCCCGCAACCTGTTTTATTTATACAGAGATAGCAAAACAATAGATCCTGAGTTAACCAATAGCAGTGGGAATGTTCAGGGAATTGAAGGAGGAAATATGCCTACACCATTAACCTATGGTATCAATTTGAGTATTAGATTTTAATAATTAATGAACAATTTAATTTAGAACAAGTTATGAAATTATTTAATATATCAGTATTTTCTCATTTAACAGTATTATCGTTGCCTTTTGTCTTTCTTTTTTCATCATGTATTGATGAAAATCTAAATATTGATCCAAACAGGCCATCTTCAGTACAGACTACCTCACTGATTGTAACAGCCCAGAAACAGCTTGTTGACAATGTTAAGAGTGAATCCGCATCTCTGCGAAGCTCTGCTTTATTCACACAACAGATAAGTCAGGTTACCTATACCAGTCAGTCACGCTATGACATACCATTCAGTTATTCGGCAAATATTTGGAACGGCCTTTATAAGGCCTTGAATAACCTTCAGGAAATCATCATCCTTAATAGCGACCCAAATACAAAGGATTTGGTAACAGCAGACGGAGCAGGTCGGAACTCAACTCAGATAGCTATAAGCCGTATATTAAAGTCCTATGCTTTTTATGCGCTTACCGATATTTTTGGTAATGTCCCTTATCATTCATATGGCAGTGATGACTCTGAATTTGAGGCTCTCCAACAGGAAACTGACAACCTAACTCCAGGATATGCTTCACAGGAAAAGATATATGAGGATATTCTGAATGAGCTCAAACAGGCAGGTGATACCCTACTTAAGTATCAAACAGAAACAACCTTTGGTTCATCTGATATCATCTATGCAGGTAGAAATATTAGTTGGGCTAAATTTGCTAATTCACTCAGATTAAGGTTTGCTACCAGATTGAAGGTTAAAAATCCTGACCTTTACAATACTCATTTCTCAGATGCATTAGCAAAAGGAGTATTCACGAGTAATTCAGATAATGCAATATTCAAATATTCAACATCTTCCCCAAACGAAGCTCCTTATTATCGTGCTACTGTAACTGCAAACAGAAGAGACTTTGCAATTTCAAAACCATTCATAGACCTGTTGAAGGGTGATAACGCACAATTACCGTTTGCCGATCCAAGACTTGACAAATATGCATCAGTAAACAGTAATGGCGAATATGTGGGCTTACCTTACGGACTTACTGAATCTGAAGCTGGTAGTTTTCCTGCAACAGGAGTTAGTCTGCCAGGGGCAATATACAGTGCACCTGATTTTGGAGAAGTGCTTATGGAATATTCCGAAGTTGCTTTTCTTCAATCTGAATATAATGAGTGGAGTCAACCCGAATACATAAACGGTGTAAGAGCGTCACTTGAAAAATGGGGTGTATCAACTTCCGATGCAGACACTTATATAGCTTCACTACCTGAAGCCAACCAAAGAAGTGTACTTAATCAGAAATATATAGCACTTTTCACTCAGTTCCTCGAAGGATGGAGTGAGTATCGAAGAACTGGCTTTCCCGATTTCCTTATAAAAACAGGTGATGTTATTTATTCAGGTCCGGTAAATGGTGGACAGGCAATCTATACTTTCAATCCACTGTTTGGTGATGGTGGCATTCCATCACGTTTATATTATCCGGTAAAAGAGCAATCAGTAAACCTCGAAAGCTATCAGGAAGCAGTTGGCAAACAGGGAAATGATGTAATTGAAACCAAACTATGGGTGTTTAAATAAAAACATGTAAATTTACAGTCGTATAGACTGAAAAAAGATTAAACACATGTTTATAAGTATTCTTTATAAAATATACTCA
>JAQUIZ010000228.1 GCA_028683355.1 Fermentimonas sp. | reverse complement strand
CCATGTCAATAACAACTACAAATCCTGCCCTAATTTTATAGTCTTTACAAATTTGATTAATAACTGATTCTTTGCCTGCCAACATCTTTATAAGTTTTTCACATTGCCAAGAAACCGCCTTACAACTTTCTTTCCCAGTATCTAATTCCCAAGAAGCATGTGCAAGAGCCTGCATGGGGAAGTCCTTCTTTTCTCTAGTTTCAGATGAATGGCAGTCAAGGCCATTAGATCGGCTTTACCCCATCGTTTTCCTGGATGCTATACACTTTAAAGTACGTAAAGACAACCGGATTATAAGTAAAGCTGCCTATACCATTCTTGGTATCAATATTGACGGACAGAAAGACATACTTGGTATATGGATTGGGGTAAATGAAAGTGCCAGCTTCTGGCTGGGAGTCTGCAATGATCTTAAAAACCGTGGAGTTGAAGACATACTTATTGCTTGTAAAGACGGGCTTTCAGGCTTTTCCGAAGCCATTAACACGGTTTTTCCTAAAACCGATATCCAGTTGTGTGTGATCCACCAGCTTCGCAATTCCATGAAATATGTTTCTTACAAAGAACATAAGCCGGTATTGGCTGATCTCAAGAAAATATACCAGGCACTGACATTGGAAGAAGCAGAGCTAGCCTTCGAAGAATTCAAGGACAAATGGGGTAAGAAACATCCGATAATAGTTCGTTCGTGGGAGCAGCACTGGCTGGAGTTGACTACTTACTTCGCTTACCCTTATGGTTTAAGAAGGCTGATTTACACTACTAATACCATAGAGGGATTCCACCCACAGTTACGAAAAGTTACTAAAACTAAGACCGCCTATCCTACTGATGATGCTCTGAGAAAGATTATATATTTAGCTATACAGGACATATCCAAGAAATGGACTATGCCGCTACGAGAATGGAAGGAATGTGTTTCGCATTTGGCCATATATTTCGGAGATAGATTCAGCTTAGAGACTATGTCATAAGATAATTGGCCGGGGCTTCGCCCCGGAGGTTTATCGCTTTAGTTCACCCCTCGGTCGAATCCTGTCAGACGCTCGGGTTGCTCCTCAGCATTGCCCTATCCTTCTGATAGGTAAGACTCATGCATAGTTTGCCACTTATTGGGAAAACTATGCTTAACAATAACATAAGAGGAAAATCTATTTACACAAAGTTATACATATACCCTGACTTCCTTCTTCTTGGGCAATCAAAAATTTTGTGCGGTATTTACTTAAAGCTCAGTCATCAGTTGAAAACCGATGGCTAAGCCTTTTTTGCGCAAAACTTCCGATTGATCCCTTTGAGAACCGACCCCTTGATTGCTCAAACTTAAGACTTCAATTATCTATCTCACATATACCTTCCATTGGCCATCATGAAAAACAAATTTTTGTTCATCATCTACAATAGTTTCATCAGTGAAATTCAGCGTAACATTAGCTACATAAATGCTTCCTTCTTGCGCAATCTGATTTTCCATTAACTTATATGCCTTGATGCGTTCTTCATTAACAACCAGTTCTTCGCGAGGCATATTTTTGTCAGCATTTCTTACCTCCATGGGGACATCTTCAATAGGAACATCTTCAATAACCCATTCTTCGTTGCTAAGTTTACTTAGTTTATCTTCAATTCTTTTGTTCAATTCATTGACGGTTATTTTTTCTAAAGAATTAACTTGTGCAGAAAGCAGATATACTCCTTCAGAGTAAAGACGTTTATGATGCGCTATTGTTTCTTCACCTGTAACAACAATCGAATTCCTCTTTATGCTATCATAGTCTTGGTTTTGCCAAGCTTCAGCATAATCTTTATAAAAAGCCTCAACCTCTTCTATAGTTAGAACTGGTGATTTATCTTTAACAAGATTATTTGTGGCTACTGCGTTAAAAGCAAACCCAATGAGAAAAATAAAACTAAGAACCAAAATGAATTTAAATTTCCATTTGCTTAACATTCTCATAATTATTCCTCCTTACTAATTCTGGTATAGTTCTCCATAACCATTAGTGTATGTTGCCCCACTAGTAACCTCAATTCTCAAGTATTTACTACCTGCTACTGGTGTGCCAGACATTTGCTGATACTGAGCACTGCCATTTTGATTGGAAATACTAGAACTATGTGAGCAATGAACTGTAGCTGAATAACCCTTCGCCGATTGAACTTTATAAGTTATAGTATAATTATAACCGCTATTATCCCACTGGCGAAAATTGATCCAAATTGGATTTGTATTTGGAACATTAAAAGCACTTGACTCGACATAATCCCGAACATTACTAAAAGTATAAGCTCTTATTTGTGCTGCATCTGCACTTGCATAGGAAAAGACCGGAATAAAAGCAATAGCCAATAATAAAGTACTAATAATTAAGAATCTTCTCTTCATTATACTCGTCCTCCCTAATAAATCTAGGTTTTTGGGAAAGCATTAGTATTCTACTCCCTCCTTTTTCAAGTCTCCTACACAAGTTCTCCCAAATTGGTTAATAAAAACATAACCTCAATCTTGTGTGGGGCAGTGGGCGATCATGGGGACGGTTCTATCGATCGTTTAATTCTGTCTTTTAAGCATTATATACTTCGTGATATGTCAGGCCTATTCGTACAATTTGTTTTATGCTCAAACCTTCAATGCCCTTGAGACTTATCTATTCCGGTAATTTTGGCTGATACCAGTGAAACCAGCAAGCCGGACTGGCACCACCAGCGGCAACTAAGAGAAGAAATGCTGAGACAAAGCTCAATATTTTTATTTGAGACGGTTTGCGCATGGTTTCCACCTCCTTCCATAATGTGTTTATATTTGCACTCTATCAACTTAACCTTGCTTTTTCAATAAGACGGGTACGAATGGGTAATTTTGTTGAAAGTTGAAATAAAACTTACAGAAACGAAAAAACGACCACATTGTTGGTCGTTTTTTGAGTCATATTTCATGTCATGGAAGCCAGTTTATATTTGCAGATTGCTCAGCATTTTTCTAAGTTGCTTTTCATAGCTGCGGCTTAATGGGACTTTGTCACCAGACTTTAAAGTAAGTTCATAAGTTCTGTTAATGTAACCAATTTCTTTAACCTGATTAACATTAACCAGATAGCTTCGGTGGCTTTGCATGAAACCATAAGGAGCAAGTTTTTCTTTCCAGCCGTGGAGGTCGGCTTTTATGCAATGCCTATCAGTGAGGGTTTTTATTAT
>JAQUIZ010000227.1 GCA_028683355.1 Fermentimonas sp. | reverse complement strand
CAGCCTAGATCATAATAATTGGTTATGATCTTTTGATCTTAGGGCCAAATGATTATAATAGCTCATTCCACATCCTCTCTAAGGCTATCCTATAATGGATGGCTTTTTTTTTGAAAAGTTTAATTGTATGACCAGACAATAAGAAAGAGAAAGAGTCCATTTACCAACCCGTAAATACTCTTTCTATTTGTTTGGGTTTGGGATTTGGTCACCTTATAAATTCGACAAAAGCAAGGGTGAAGCCTTTATTTTTTCTTCACTAAGTCCCTATCTTATTAGGGTTTCAAGTGTGAAATATTCTCTATCAATAGATCGCACACGATCTGGCTACTATGCTGTAAAATGATACAGATGCACACCCCAGTCAAACTTTCAACGATTTTAGGGGTGTGCATTTTCGACTTGCCGCCGGATTATCTGGCGAATTTAATATATATAAATTTGCCTTTTACACTTTTATTAACGTCTGCCGGGCTTTGTGTATTATGCCAATACACGCTGGGCCAATCGGAATTGACGTTATCAGGATTATCAAGAGCGACAGAAATGTTGGTTATTGGCGGCAGAGTATTCGCCTTGGTCGTCCACATATAGATAAAATCTCCGCCCGAACCCGAATTTAAATCGGTGCCAATTCGCGTATAATCAACGTAGTTTGAATTGTGATTCATGGATTTTGTATCCGTTGGCGCCGAACTTGTCCTGTATTCCATAAAGAAATCAGTGTATGCTTCATTAAGGTTTTCCCCCAGTTTATAGCACAAATAAATGAAGTTCCCGCCCGCGCCTGCGTTCAAATCAACGTTGACCAACTGATACCCAGGAGGACACTTGCTTCTAGCGGTCCATTCGTTTTTATCTACGACGAATACGATATCTGTTACATATTTTTGCAGAGGCCACTGGTTCCCCTGCGCCAAATTCTGTTTTTCGAATTCGCCTTTAAGGTAGGCAGCCCTGGCGGAATCGCTGCAAAGTTCCCAAATAGGCACGAGAGGCCTGGCTGTTGTATTGCCGAAATCGACAAGCGTTCCATTATCCTCCAATGTGCTTTCCCATTTAGTCAATATTTGGGGATCGGTTGTGAATTGATTGGTATTCAGAGCGAAGCCGCCGCCATAGCTGTGGAGAACTACGTCCTTGTTGCTGTCATACTGAGATTTGTTCTTGACGTTTTGATACTGACCACTGCCTCCGGCGCTGAATACGACGGCATTAAAGTCTGCTTTTGCCGCGATTTTAAAGTTTTCGTAACTGGTTGACGCCTTAGAACTGGCAGTAATGCTGTAATCAACTCTTCCGCCAGTTATAGTATCGACAAGTACGTAGTGTCCGAAATTTGCAAAAACTGTATTGGCCGGTGTGTTGTTGTCATTCAGCAACTTCTTGGCATCAGCAGTGAGGTATTCTTTTAAGTCGGTCGCTCCGGTTACATATGTGCCATACTTTTTAACGATATAGCTATAGGTGGAAAAATAGTTGTTCAGTTCCTGTGTGCGGGTCGAATCAAAATTAGTTTTAACCGAACCGCCAAAGCCAAAATAACTGCCCGATGCGCTTAATTTTGTTGACATGCTATTACTGTATGACCTGATGGATTCGCTGACGTTTTCAATGTTTTCACCCTGATCAAAACGGATTCGTTCCATTCTTTGGTTCTGGATGAGCTTCCCAGTATCCAAAACCGGCTGCTTTAACGAATCCACAGATGCGTATTTGCCAAAGACATCATATCCCCGGCCTATTCGCATGACTACCGGAATATCTGCTTCACTCATCGTTACTTTATAAGCCTTACCGACAGAAGCAATTCCCCAGATGTTCTTGAGTTTACTGATATCTATTGAGTTAAGGTTTGTAAGTTGAGAGGTTAACTCCGGCTTAATTATTGGGGGGTTCACTACTTGCGATATCGGCGGGAAGCCAGGTTTAATAGTAGATTCACCTGGTGAGCCAGTTTTTGTTACAGTTGCTTTTCTGGTGACTGCGTCCCATTGAACGTCACAGCCTAGAGTTTCAGTAACAAACCGGAGTGGTAACATGGTCCGCTCGTTGATTATCAGGGGTTTTACCTTGATATTATCTGGATCTATGAGAACAGTTTTACCATTGACCATTGCATTACTTTGTCCAATCCATAGTTCCATTTTGGTTGCACCTAATGACACCGTTACTTTTTTTGTTTCATCCTCCCAAGCAACATCCGCACCTAATGGGGTTGCGGCATATCTGATTGGCAGCATAGTCCGACCTTCAATAATGGAAGGACTGACATCCATAACAATAAGTTTACCATTTGCAGTGTATGTATTGTTATCGAGGATAAAAACCATAACGGTCTCTTGATTATTTGAGGTTTCAGCCGCTGTGGCGATCAAGGGAAAAAACATAATCAAAGCCACTAACACCCACGATATTGATAATACTCGTGATGAAATCCTTCGACATTTTGTGTTCGTAAAAGTTTTCATTTAAACTGACCTCCCTTTTAATCAAATGTTTATAAAGCATCTGTTTGCTTTGAAACGTTTTTGAAAAATATAGCATTCTTCCCCTAGTTCCTATACTTATCAGTAAGCTGTTCTAAATTTTTAACCGCCTTTGCGCCTGCCGCTTTGAGTATATCCCGGTTTGTCTCATTGCTGGTATTTCCCACGGCAATGACAATATAGTAATCTCCCTGCAAAATATGGATCCCCGGAGTGGTAATAAACGCTTTCTCCCCAATCCCGTCCCTAACCCCCTCCCCGATGCTGCATTCTTCAATATCGCCTTAGCAAATTAATGTTGCCATTTTTATACTTATTTTACTAACATCTGTTAGTAAAATCAAGTATGATATTTTTTAACCTCTCCTCTTTCCTGATGTATGAATCCACATTTGCTGCGCAGGTATTCACTTACGATTCAAGATAATTTGCAGGCTCATCTATAAGCAAAAATCTATTTTCCTCCAGAAATAAAACAGCAAGCAGCACCTTAGTCTGCTCGCCGTTAGAAAGAGTATAAAACGGACGGTAAAGCACGTCGTTCGATACTTCCAGTAGATTCAGTTCCCTTATGAGCTGCCAATCTTGATAGCCGCTGCTAACTTCCATCCTATTTGGATTCTGAATCCGTAAGACTATCCCTTGTACACATCCTTCACAATCATGCCGTCGCTTATCTCCACTATCCGGTCGCCACGTTCGGCCAAATCACGGTCATGGGTGACCA
>JAQUIZ010000226.1 GCA_028683355.1 Fermentimonas sp. | reverse complement strand
AGTTTAAACTTAAAATTAATAAGCAAACTTAAGACCATCGATCTTATCCCAGCTACCGCGAGTGAAATCGGGTATTTCAACAGGTGCACTTCCATTGTCAAGTGAAAGCTCTGTTAAAGGAATAAGACTGCACCATTCTGCAAGGTCATATACATCCATATCAAGAGGCAGACCGTTTTGCAGACAGTATACAAGGCGATAATCCATGATGAAGTCCATTCCACCGTGACCACCAACAGTTTTAGCTTTTTCTTCAAGCTCTATGTGGATCGGGTGTTTGTATTTCTCCATCAAAGCAGTCTTAACTTCCTGAGGAACGAAACTGTGTGCTGTTAAGTCTTCATGATTAGCAACAACATCTGATGCTACCTGATCAGATTCGATTGCATAACCTTCGTAAGGGTACTTATTGGCGAAGCCTTTTGTTCCGGTCAACTGATACATACGAGAGTATGGACGTGGTGTCATCACGTTGTGCTGTATGTTCATTGTTTTACCTTTCTCAGTTTTAATCATTGTCATAGTGTGATCACCACCACGGAAATCGGGTGCATCGCGACCTTCCAGTTCTTTCACGATTGCAGGACCAACAATAGGTTTAGTGTCTACCGATACAAGGTAGTTCATCTTATCACCACGGTGAATGTTAAGCAGCTGAGCTGCCGGACCAATTCCGTGAGTTGGATAAACATCACCTCTGTGCTTCTCGTTATAATCAAGACGCCAGTTGTTCCAGTATGAATCCCAGTAGGCAGACAGTTCGTGGATATATGATCCTTCTGCATGAATAATTTCACCAAATATACCTTGTTGAGCCATGTTTAGTGTGGTTAGTTCAAAGAAGTCGTAAACACAGTTCTCGAGCTGCATACAGTGTTTGCGTGTTCTCTCTGAAGTGTCTACAAGACTCCAAATCTGTTCAAGTGTCATAGCAGCAGGAACTTCAATAGCAACGTGCTTACCGTTTTCCATAGCGTAAACACCCATCTCGGCATGTGTATTCCAGTCGGTTGCCACATACACTAAATCGATATCATCACGCTCAACCAGTTCTTTCCATGAATTAACATCACCGGAGTAAGCTGCAGCTTCGGGAAGACCTGCCTTACGAAGGATCTCCTGAGCAACATCAACTCTTTCTGGTCTGAGGTCGCAAAGTGCAACAATCTCCACTCCGGGTATGTGTGTGAAACGCTGAACAGCACCCGGACCGCGCATACCTAAGCCGATAAATCCTACTCTTACTGTTGGAATAGGTTCAGCTGCAAATTGCAACATATCGGTTTGTCCTGCCGGTCTTTCAGGCACTTCTGTCGTAATCATCTGCGGCTTTCCGTTATCAACGGGAGCTGTGCAGGAAAATGCAATGGTTGCAATAACCAATAGCAAACTAAATTTTAAAAACTTCATCTAAATTATTAATTATAAATATTAAATCTCTTGTCTATAATAAGTTGACAGCTCAACTATCGACTGTTTTAGCACACAAATATCGCTTTCCTAAAACAAATCACAAAACTAAATCACAAAACAGATTCAAATATAGTGCGATTTGATTTAATTATCTAATTTTTTTAATTAGAAGTTGGATTTTGTGTAAGCGTGCTTCCTGTACCCTTGTAAGCATTTATTGCATCCTGAGGAATGTAATAAACTACTCTGTAGTCGGTTGCCTCAACCTCTTCCATGGCGTTGTGCGGACCCGGATATTTGCGTGTCAGAGGATCTCCGTTACGGAACACATCATAGCTGCGCTCTGCCTGGAAAGCAAGTTCCAGACGACGTTCCTTGTCGATCAGCTCACTTGCATTCTCTGTATTGAGTGCTGTGTATCCTTCTCCGGGAAGTGAACGTTCACGTACAGTATTAAGAGCTGTAAGTGCAGTTGCATAATCACCCTGTTTTGCTGCTGCTTCTGCTTTATTCAGGTAGATCTCTCCAAGACGTGAGATTACCGGTGAGTGAAGGTGCGACTCTTCACCTTCGCGTGAGCATTTAGTAATGTAGAACATAGGAAACGCACGGTTTAATCTCATAAGTTTATCAATCACACCAGTGTAAGTCTTTCCGTCAGTGTATTCTATAGAATAGATACCCTGCTCTTCATCTACTGGTGTCATTTGGAATGTTACATCTTCTTCAGTGCAAACCAGACCACCGTCAACTTCCTTAACAGGTGCCTGAACGTAGCCATAACCTGTCTGTGTTCCATTACCGTTGTACACTTCTTTAATGAAACGGAAAACTTCTGTTCCATCATCTGTGTATTGTGGTTCGATAAAAGCAGCACGAGCATCTACCAGCTTGTTGTTTGCCCAGTCGTTGCGACCAGTTTCATCAAGCAGAGCGATATATTCGGCGCTGGCATACATTTCGCCCCAGCCCATTCCGCCGATATTGGCATACATTCCTCCGATTCCGTAGTAGTGGTCGTATCCTGAGAACTCAGAAGCAACTCGTTTGATTGCAAAGATTGTTTCTGCATTGTTTTCAGGAGTGAAGGTAGTGTATCTCATAAACTGCTCACGTGGAAGAAGATCGAATTCGCCTGAAGCAATCACCTCATCTGCATATTTCTCTGCAAGCTCGGCATACTGAACATTAGGATTATCATAAGTACCGCTCATATAAAGGTAGATACGTGACAACAGCGCTTTTGCAGCCATCTCTGATGCATAGGCACTTCCTTTATTTACGGTGATAAGTTCAGCTGCTTTCTCCAGGTCGGCAATCGCCTGCTCATAAGTTTCACGTACAGTTGAACGGTCGGGCATCTCACCAAACACATCATCAGGTGTACCGTTTACAATTGGTACTCCAAGATTCTGATCTGGGTTCTGTGCAAAAGGTCTGCCATAAGCTCTCACAAGATAGTAGTACATCATTCCGCGAAGAAAATATGCCTCGCCAATCTGACTGTCAATCTCGCTGCTCTGGCCCTCTTCAATCATTTTAATGATATTGGACGACTGTGCAATCACCTTGTAGCTGTTATCCCAGAAAGTCTGCAGCCTGTAGTTATTTGGTGTTCTTGAATATGAGATAAATTCATAGAATGCGTCTGTAGACGTTCCGCGAATCATGATGTTATCACCTGCGTACTCACCGCAGCGGTGCATAACATCCGACCAGCCTTTCAGCTGTGAGTAGGTTCCTGTGAGCAATGTGTTGAGCGATGCACCGGGATCATTTTTAATACTTTCGTCGGGCATAGATCCATATGGTA
>JAQUIZ010000225.1 GCA_028683355.1 Fermentimonas sp. | reverse complement strand
GTATCAAGAAATAGATTTATCTCATTTATAAAGAATTGCTCACGGAAACGATATATCTTCCTGGTAAATTCTTCAGATATTGAAAATGATGTCATTGTCAACTCTTTGCAATATGGAAGTTGTGATAAAATCACCTCTATAATATCATAGAGTTGAAATTTATCAGTATAAAAAGCCTGTAAAGGATTTTCCAATACAGGCTTTATTTCCATTTTGGCAGTTTTAAACATTCAATCCCAGTTCTTTATATTCTGCCAACTGTTCATCGGATATACCGGAGCCTGTTCTTATAAGGTAATCAAGCCTTTCCTGCATTTTAGAAATGAGTTCTTTTTTTGGATCACCTTCAAGAGTCTGAGCTTTCTTTTTGTTAGTAGAAAGATACTTTCTTGCGGTTGATACTTTTTTAGGATCTGCCGGTTCCAATTCGCCATCACCTTCAGATCCTTTTTCAGGATCCTTTATCTCTTCTTTTGTTTGAGTAAATGCATCTAAAGAATCACCCGGTTTGTATGAATCATATAACTCCCAGTTTTTTCGCAATTTAGTGTCAAATGCCAACAGTTCTGAAAGGTAAGGGAAACGATCGCACGGTGAATTATCCACCATTAACTTGAGTTGCTCATGAAGCTTTCTCATTCTTCTGAGAATGTTGAAGTTTTCAAGGTAAAGAGCTTTGACTTCGTCAGGTAATTCTTCGTGATCATCACGTTTACCTTTTGTAACCTTTTCATCAATCTCTTCATCACTATTGATCTCCGGAGTCTTTTCAATAACTTCTGCGACCTTTGTTTCCATTTCAGGGGACTCTTTGATAATATGAGTACGCATCCGGGAATCATAATGTTTGCGAAGCTCATAGAGTGCCTTATCTACAGCATTGCGACGAACAAGGTTGTGATACATTATTTTATTCCGGTTGATTTTAAGAAGCAGAAGAGCTGCCTTTTCAATATCGACCTCCTCTTTTGGAAGATCGAGCAATTTTTTAATTTCGTCAGTAAGATTTTTCATTTCATTTTTATTCAAAAGTTATACTACAATTGTGAGTACCGAAGGTAATTCATACGTAATTACCTATAAAAGACAAAAGGCGGCTCCATAATTGAAGTCGCCTTTTTGAATGAGCTATAATTAAAGCAAGAGAGTTTAACTTACGGTACTACCGGATCAGGGTTAATTATTCCGTCAGCAGTTACAATTTCACCGGTATAAAATGGCGCCGGCATACTGTCAGTTACTGTAACCTCGATAGTAGTCCCCATTTCGTCTGTTGCACCTGCTCCAAGAGCTTGAGTTGGAGTAGTTTCAGTCTGATACATTTCATTACCAAGCACACGGTATTTACCAGGCTTAGTTTGAATAATGTATACATAGTCATCATTGTTTGCCAGGGCGCAAAATGCAGCTGCATCTTCTTCAACTCCAGGGTGAACAAATGTAGCTCTGTTCAGAAATGATTTAGAAGGTTTAACGCCTTGATTTTCCACAACCACGGGTGATCTGTCAACCAGAACATTCAATACGTTCCACTTAGCCGTTTCAGCAAGCACGAAAGATCCCTGAAGTGTTGCAATCTCCCCCATGCTTGTTACATATTCAAGCACACGCTCAGGGAATTTTACAATGTCCCTTTTAGCAATTACGTAAACTTCCCGGCGAATGCCTGGGAGATTTACGGCACCCTCACACCATTCAAGTGACTGAGGGGTTAATCCAGTACAATCTTTTGCCATATCTTATCCTCCTACTGGTTCAGTGAATAATTTACCAACAAGCAACCTTTCGGGAGAAATTGATTCAAATTGAGTCCCGAAGAACATAGCAGCAACAAAGTCCAATAAGAACGGAGAATGTTTTTCAACAGTGATCTTCTCCAGATCAGATTGCTGGTCAACTCCTACCAACATATTCTTTTTAGGAGTTAGATGTAAGAACTCAGAACCTTTCTTGTTAGGAAGAGCTACAAGTTCGCACTGGTCATCTGATCCTTCAAGGAATGTTTTCTTGAACTCCTTGTTATAAGGAACGGCACCAACTGTCATTTGATAGTCATCAACATAAGCATTGTAAATACTTTTTGGCATGAAAAGTTTAAGCTTCATGCTTTCATCTCCATCACCTTGCAGTTCATCTGATGCTGCACGGTAAAAAGCTTTAAGTAAATCAACTGCATTTGTTGAATCAATTACTTCAGTAAATTCAAAGAGATTGTTTTTTGCTACAGCAATATTACCTGCGGTGATCTCTGTTGAAGTAATAGTATCAAATCCATTGAACAGGTCTACTGTTTTTGTTCCTGCAGCATTCCTGACAGCACTCCAAATGTTCTTATTTAGAGACTGCGATAACTTTTTCATCATAAAAGCAAGAACAGCTTTTGCAATTGGAACATTTTTCAGACCTTCACCCACTACCACACTATCACCATAGATAGATTGATATACCGAATTAGGAGAAAAACTTTCCCAGACTGAACCGAAGAAGGTTTCAAGCTCACGTCCTACTATTTTCACATCAGCGTTGTTTTTACGAGTTTCATCGTAAGGTCCCATTTCAAGAGAGCCCGATAGTTCGCCAACAGTCTCTTTATACCGAATCCCGGTACGTAGCGACATGTGTTGCAATGTGCTTTGCAGAGCAATGACCGACATTATCAGCAATTCTTTACGATATTTCGCTGCTGATTTTTCAAGTTCGGCCGGTGTAATAGTAACTTTACTCATCAATATAAATTTTAAAGAGTTAATTTAATTAGGGAATCATATTGAAAAGGTTCTTGGCCGATTCAATAGTAGAATTGTCAAAGTATGTTGTTTCTTCTTCATCGACACTCTGATCATCTTTTTTATTCGCATCCTTGGTTGTATCTCCAGGGGCGGCATTTTTTGCCTCAATCTGTTTTTTCAGATTGGTAATTTCGGTTTCTTTTTCAGAAACTGAGTTCTTTAAATTTTCAATTTCTGTGTTGAGAGCACTAATTGCGTTGTCAATCTTAGTGAGATCTTCCTGAGAAAACTCAATCTTGTCGTCAACTGCCTCAATATTCTCAACATTGAGGATAGCAGCTATTAAAGCTGCCTGAATTACTTTTTTACTCATTTTTTCTGGTTCGGTTTTATTGTTTGTGAAAATATTTTTGATGCCGGATATAATTTCTCCCATGAAATCCTTTCGTGAGATGTTAATGGAATCATCTTCGGGCTGTGCCTTTTCATCCTCTTTAGTTTTGTAGTTCTCAGGAATTGG
>JAQUIZ010000224.1 GCA_028683355.1 Fermentimonas sp. | reverse complement strand
GATAATGTGTAATCCAAATTCTCCCATTTTCAGCCTGTGATATATGGGTAACATCATTTGTTGCTAAACCCTCTATAGTTGTAAGGTTTGTAAAAGTCTGAGAAACAAAATCGAAGACACTAATTCCTTCACGTTGAGAACCAATCCATAATTGATTATCCTCTCGTACATACAATAATGTATTGAGCGCATTGCTGACAATATCTGAATTATTTTTTGTGTAAGCAGTGAAATTCCGTCCGTCAAAACGACTCAGTCCGGACTCAGTGGCTATCCAGATAAATCCCTGACCATCTTGTGTTATGTCGATTACATTATTATTAGGCAAACCATCCTCCACACCATAATGTCCGGGAGTGTGTGACTGAGCTTTTAAACACAGGGATAACAATAACAGACTATATATAATAGAATATTTTTTTAACATAATTAAAAAAGTGGTTTTTTCAGTACACACCTACAAATTTATGAAAAAAAACGGACATGGTCATTGTAACATTCAGCAGCTTGTCCGAGACCTTAATAAACCACCTTTTTTTCTCACTGTATATCTGCTACTTAAACAACTTTATGAAAGATCTGCACACCTTGTTTTGATTTATCTGTCTATATATAATGATTGATTACTTAGCTATCACTCTGCATAAAGTTGGATAATTTTGCATCACATTAATTCGAAATATCCATAAAGCGTATAATATCTAAAAAAATTAATGAAAAAACCATTTTTGATAGTTAAGCTTGGGCGTGGTCTTAAGCCCAAATAAATATTTCTAAAACTTTATTAATAAAATTTTTAATCTTATGTACAAAATTAAATTGCTTATTGTGACTACCGTTGCAAGCCTATGCAGTATGATGCTACATGCGCAAAACATTGTTACCGGAAATGTCTCTGATATTTACGGTGAATCTGTTATTGGTGCAAGCATTTTGGAAAAAGGCACAACCAACGGTACAGTCAGCGATATTGACGGGAACTTTGCACTCGGTGCTCCCATCGGGTCTACATTACAGATCAGCTATATCGGTTACATCACCCAGGAGATTAAGATTACGGGAAAATCACTGGAAATTATTCTGGAAGAAGACACCCAAACTCTTGACGAGGTAACTGTGGTTGCATACGGAGCTCAAAAGAAAGTTACTGTAACAGGTGCTATCTCTCAGTTGAGCGGAAGTGATCTTGTAAAAACCCCAACCGGTTCTATCGGTAATGCTCTGGCAGGGAAACTACCGGGTGTTAGTACTGTTCAATATTCAGGTGAGCCGGGAGCCGATGCCGCAGATATTTTTATCCGCGGAATTACCACACTAAACAGTTCTTCACCTTTAGTTCAAGTTGATGGTGTAGAGAGAGACTTCACTCAAATTGACCCAAATGAAATTGAGAGTATTACAATTTTGAAGGATGCCTCTGCAACTGCAGTATTTGGTGTACGTGGTGCTAACGGAGTTATTTTGGTAACTACAAAACGTGGCAAGGAGGGTAAAGCTAAAATCACTGCGAGTACATCAACAGGTGTTACCATACCTACGCGCTTACTTGAGTTTGCTAACAGCTACCAGTACGCCAGCTTCTACAACGAAGCACAAATAAGAGATGGTGTTAATCCGGAATCTGTTAAATTTAATGATGAAATGCTTAATGCATTCAAAACTAATTCAGATCCCTTATTATATCCTGATATGGATTGGCTGGATTACACTATGAAGAGTTATGCTCCTCAATCACAGCACAACGTAAACATTTCGGGAGGTAACAACTTCTTCCGTTATTTTGTATCTGCCGGTATCTATACACAGGGTGGTTTATTTAAAACATTTGATACGGGATATGATTTCAACTTCGATTTTAAACGATACAACTACAGAGCAAATCTAGACTTTGATTTGTCAAAGACCACTGAACTATCAGTTAATATCGGAGGACGTGTAGAGGATAAAAACGCTCCTATTTCGGCAGAAGACCAGAATCAGCTTTTCAGACACATGTATTGGGCTACTCCTTTTTCAGGAGCCGGGATTGTTGACGGAAGATGGATTAAAACAAACCCTGATTTAATTCCAAGTGCAGGTGTTGATGGTCTGAACCCCTATTTTGGTAGAGGATATAACAACAGAGTTGGTAATACTTTGAATGTTGACGTTCAAGTAAAGCAAGATCTGGACTTTATCACACCCGGATTGGACTTAAATGTAAAAGGTTCATATAACAGTGATTATACACAAACAAAATCCAGAAGTTCTTCAAAAGCTTATTATGTTGCCATAAAAAATAATGATGGTTCATTAGGTTACAGAAAATATGGAGAGGATGGAACACTGGGTTATGGTGAGTCATTTGGAAAAGGACGTAACTGGTATTTTGAGAGCAGTTTGAGCTATAATACTACAATTAACAGCGACCATAATCTTGGTGGTTTATTACTTTACAACCAGTCAAAATACTACTATCCGGGCACATTTACCGATCTACCCAAAGGATATGTGGGCTTAGTTGGTCGTGCAACTTATGATTACAGGTCAAAATATATGGCTGAGGTAAATATTGGATATAACGGTTCAGAAAACTTTGCACCTGGCAAAAGATACGGATTGTTCCCTGCAGGTTCTATTGGCTGGGTTGTTACAGAAGAACCATTTATGGAAGATCTGAAACAGTATGTGAACTATCTAAAAGTAAGAGCATCTTATGGTATTGTTGGTAATGATAATACTCAAAACCGCAGATTCATGTATATTGATGACCCCTTCTATCTGAATGGTTCGGGATATAATTTCGGTACAAATGTGGGCAGTAACCAGGGTGGAGCTTATGAAGGTGCTAAATCGAACCCTGATGTAACCTGGGAAAAAGCGTATAAGCAAAATATCGGACTTGATCTGTATGTGTTGGATGATCGCTTAAAAACAACCTTCGATTTCTTTAAAGAACACAGAACAGATATTCTTGTTGTTCCTAATTCCCTTCCAAGCTATATCGGAATGTCACTGCCGGTACTTAATAATGGTGTAGTTGACAGTCACGGTTACGAGATCACACTAAACTGGTCTGACAAAGTTGGTAAAGGATTCAGGTATTGGGTAAGCCCTAATATCTCATTTGCAAGAAACAGAATTGTTGAGCAGATGGAAGTTCGTCCTAACGAAGATTACCTCTGGAAAACAGGTAAACCTGTAAATCAGCCTTTTGGAAGAAAATTCTGGGGATTTTATGATGAAACAGCTAATGAAAGATACAAGTCGCAGTTCGGTAGTGACATTGCTGATCACTCAGTTACGTTAGTAAAT
>JAQUIZ010000223.1 GCA_028683355.1 Fermentimonas sp. | reverse complement strand
TTTAGTTAAGAAATTACACATTAGTTACTTGAGTGCTACAAAAAATATTCAAAGATTAGAGGTAACCGATGATTTCATCCATCTGTTCAGATATTTTCTTCAAATGATTTCTGTCGCCACCCGACACTTCGGCTGTTAGCCATCCACCCTGATGATTAATATCACTTACTGTTTTCATTACCATCGGCCAGTTGTTATCTCCTTTCAGAAGATCAACCTTAAAGCCTTCCCATAGACCTGCAGAGTTCATCAGTTCCCTACTAAACTCTTTTATATGCAGTTTCATTATTCTTCGGTTAAGCGTTTTAATCCAGTGCTCGGGCCAACCATAGCGCAGAACATTGCCTATATCAAAATACCAGCCTACAAGTGGGTGATTAATTTCATCAATGAATCTTTTAGCTTCAACGGGACTAATTAAAAAGTTGTTCCAAACATTTTCAAGTCCAATTTGCACACCTGTCTTTTCTGCGTAAGGAATCAATTCACGTATTGAATTCTGAGACGTTATATATGCATCTTCATATGAAACCTTGTCGTTAACAACCCCCGGTACCACCAAAACTGTATCACCTCCAAGTTCTTTAATCTCCTCCAGAGACTTTGCAACAGAGATAATGCATTTCTTTCTAACCTCAGGGTCAGGATCAGAAAGAGGAGCGCTCCAATGGTCTTTATTAACAACAGTAGGCGTTTCAATACCCGCTTTTCCCTTAGCCTCCATAATCTCTTTCATGGAGAAATCGACAGGGCTATTCAGCTCTACACCATCAAAGCCGATATCTTTTGCAAGTTTAAACTTATCGGTAAGAGATAAATCCTCAGTTATCATACCAAGCCCCAAAGCCTTTTTGAGAACAACTTTACCTTTAGCTTTTACATTTATATCTCTAGTGTCAGGTGTGATTCCTGAAAACGATCTGGAAGCATCATTTGCCTTAGAAGATGCCGAAGCCAGAGGAGTTAGTGCCGTTGCACCAGCTAATGCTGCAGCCGATTTTAAAAAATCTCTTTTATTCATCTTTATCCTATTTAAATTCTGTGATTCCAGGAATAGCAACAGAAATATCATATATTGAATCAAGAGTAAGGCTATCATCAAACAAAACTTCACTAGAGTTAAGAGCCTGATCAAAAGTGATAGTTTCACCAGAATAAGCAGCCATCCTACCTGCAAGCGCCAGTAGATTAGAGCGGGTCATCCATTCACCATCATTCATTGGTTTATTTGCCCTTATAGAGGCAAACAACTCATCATGCTCAACTTGATACATACCTCTTACTTCAGTTTCTTTATATGCCTCTGCATCAGTAAATTTGGTGTCGTCTGCAAGGTTCCACGGATTCTTGCCAGTAACTTTATGTTCACCCGTTCTGCAATCTACATAACATCTGCCATCACTACCAATGAGTTCCACTGCATAAGATGGAGTAGTATTGTTTTGCTGGCGACAGAAGAAGTAAATCTTTGCTCCATCATCATACTCATATGTTAATCCAAAATGATCATATACATTACCAAACTTTGGATCGATACGCTTCTGCCTGCCTCCGGTACCGCTAATCTTCAACGGAGCCTTATCGCCCATAGCCCATGAAAACATATCGATACTATGAATAGCCTGCTCTACCAAATGATCTCCCGAAAGCCAATTATAATAAAGCCAGTTTCTAAGTTTATACTCCATATCCGACCATCCACGCTGTCTTTCCTTAAACCATAGTTCACCAGTGTTATATGAAGCTTCTCCGCCCAAAATAGTGCCAATCTGTCCGTTCAACACCCTCCCAAAAGTATCTCTTTTAGGTTGATGATATCTCCAGCAGAAACCCGAAACAAGAGAAAGGTTCTTAGCCTTAGCTTTTTTTGCTGCTTCCATTACTCTTATTAACGTTTAATGTTAAACTTCATTAAGCATTATTTCATATTATAGTTATAATCAGATAGTTAAGTGATTGGTCGCTATTAACGACCTTAAATAATTGATAATAAGCGTTTTATATAAATGTTATGCCTTATATTTGCACTTATTATTAATATTAAAAATTATCGATATGAAAAATGTAAATGCAGCAGTAGACCGCTTTTTAGTAGCAACAGAAACTATTCAAATGGTAAAACATTCCTTATTTGATTTATCTGAAAGAGGTGAAGCCGTTAATACCGGAAGACTTGCAACAATTGCTTTTGTATTATCTAATGCTTTGGATATACTGAATGAATTTGAAGAAGATCCTAAGAATGACAAAGTAATGATATTAAACAATTGAGTAAAATAAAAATCACAGCATGATTAAATGAATGTTTAAATGTTCAACATTTATAAGACCCCCCCCCCCACAAATCCGGATAGTGGGGGTTATCTATTTTAATACAGATATTGAATTGCTAAATACGGAGCTATTGAAATAGTTTATTGATACCATTGTTCACTAAATTGCAGAAAGTTGTTTAAAACGCTTTGAAATGCGTCAAATATTTTAAAAAGATTGTAATTTATTGATCCAAGATGTTAGAAAATGTATTAACTTTAAAACAAAAAACACTATGGAAATATACAAAGATGATCATGATATAAGTAGAAGTATATTCTTAGAGCTTACAAATGGAGAATTAACTTTACAATCATATGATTCAGGTAGTGGATTTAGTGAGGAAAGAATTATAACCTTATATGATTTGTCCGCAATAAAAAAAGCAATGAATGTAGAAACAGATGAAGATCTTTTAGTAAAGATAAAAACAAGTTATTCCAAAAGTGATGCAGTAGATCTGTTTTCTGATTATTTAGATAAGAACAAAATTAAATATCAGTATCACAATTTTACCGGTTAAGAATACCGATTTTTAAAAGCACCTATCATTATTTCGTGTTAATATTCGTGTTAGATGGTATTTATAAAAAAATAACCCTCTGTAAAACAGGGGGCTATTTTTGTTGTGTGTTGTCTTACCAGGATTCGAACCTGGACAAACAGGACCAGAATCTGTTGTGCTACCGTTACACCATAAGACAGTTAATTCTGTTTGATGGTGCAAAAGTACAAAAAATGTGATTATCAAAAAATGTTTTGATGAAAATTTCTTACATAATTACGCTAATTCATCCTAATACGTTTACCGGTTTGAATTAAAGCACGACGATACTATCCCGATAAAAATTTACTAGAGATTCATATATTGGATGCTTTAATAATATTTGGGCATTACCTACAAGGAAAAGCTGCTGTCGCGCACGGGTTAATGCAACATTCAACTTACGGTCTACAGTTCCGTCATGATTCAGGTTGCACAGAT
>JAQUIZ010000080.1 GCA_028683355.1 Fermentimonas sp. | reverse complement strand
ATTATTCACATAGATTTTGTAATAAAAGTTGCGAATAATGCAGAGTCTGATTACTTTTGCAGTCTGTTAAATGAAGAATTTTCTTTTTAATAATAAAACATATTATGCTAACCAAAATATTATCAGTTGCAGGTCGACCCGGTTTATATAAACTAATCTCTACAAATAAAAATATGAATATCGTGGAATCCATGACTGACGGAAAACGGATTCCTGTTTATATGCACGAAAAGATCGTTGCGTTAAGTGATGTATCAATGTACACCAATGATGGTGACGTACCACTACGTGATGTATTCAAGAAAATAAAAGAAAAAGAAAATAGCAAACCGGTAACACTTACTTCGAAATCTTCGAATAAGGAATTTTTTAGTTATTTGGAAGAGGTACTGCCTGATTATAATAAAGAAAGTGTTTATGCATCAGATGTTAAGAAGCTAATTTCGTGGTACAACCTTCTAATGGAGCATAATATTGATCTTGAAGAGGTAGAGGAGTCGGAAGAGGAAGCAGAAATAAGTCCGGAAGAATAATGTGAATCAAACAGGTAATTTCACTATACTATCAGAAGTATTGAGAATTACGGTTTTTAAACATACACAGATTGAATATTAAAGACTTAGCTACACGTGCTGGAGCAGGCATTCTATATATACTAATTATATTACTGGGTGTATTGGGAGGAAGATATTCTTTTCTAATAATATTCGGTTCAATTCTCGGTATCGCATTATTCGAATTCTATAGAATGATGGAGAAGGATACTTCTCATGCAATAAGTAAAATATTCAATATAATAATGGGTGTTTCGATATTTTTCTCCGCGTATTTATTTTTGGAGGAGATATCGAAATATTTTTTACCTGTTACCGTTCTGACTTATTTATTAATATTAATTTCATCCACAACATTTATTAAAAGAAACGATGTTTTACATGGAATAATATACTCAGCATTCGGACAGATGTACATAACTTTGCCAATGTGTCTTCTAATGCTGATTTCATACTCCCAGCCATTTATTTATGGAGGTAATGGTTATGATCATATACCTATTCTTGCAATCTTTGTATTTCTTTGGGTTAATGATACAGCAGCCTATTTCATAGGAACATTAATAGGCAAACACAAATTAATAGAGCATATTTCTCCAAAGAAGTCAATAGAAGGATTTATTGCAGGTGTTTTTTTCACAGTAATTTCATCATTTATTTTTGCCAGGTTATTCCCTGACTTTTCAATAGTTTTTTGGATTGTTTTTGCAGTAATCGTATCCTTATTTGGCACTCTGGGCGATTTGTTTGAATCATTAATCAAACGCACAAGTTCAGTAAAGGACTCTGGAAATTTAATACCCGGGCACGGAGGTATACTTGATAGAATTGACAGTCTGCTTGTAGCTACTCCAGCCGTATTTCTTTACTTCATTATTTTTCTCTCCATTTAATACTTTCCTGTTACCATCATTATTGATGCAATTTTATGTGTTTAATTTTCTTTTTTATAAAACAAAAAGTCCCGTTTATACGTTTCAATAATAACGATAAATAAAACACAGATCAAAATGAACAAGAAATCAATCGGAACAAATGCCGGTATAATCTGGAATCTTTTAAATAATAACCAAAGATGGAATATCAATCAGTTATGTAATAATTCCGGATTATCTGAAAAAGAGGTATACAGTGCTATTGGTTGGCTTGCGCGTGAGAACAAGGTTGAAATTGAGAAGTCATCTACTGGTGACGAGGATTACTATCTTGTTATAGAATATTATTTCTGAATCCCCTTAAGAACAAAATATAACAAAAAAGTCTGAAATTATCTTTCAGACTTTTTTGTTATTAATTCAGTTTATTACATGATGTCTCTTTCGCGCAGACGTTTCTGCCAATTCCAGGCAGAGGCCATCGTGTCTTCGAGTGATTCACTGGCAATCCATCCTAATACTTTGTTAGCCTTATCAGGTTGTGCCCAAATTTGTTCTATGTCACCTTCACGGCGATCCACGATTTTATAGTTTAGCGATACACCAGAAACTTTTTCGAAGACATTAATCAATTCTAGTACAGAAGCACCTTTTCCTGTTCCCAGATTAAAAATTTCAACATTTTCGTCAGATTTATCTTCCAGCATTCTTTCTATAGCAATTACATGAGCCTTTGCAAGATCCACAACATTTATAAAGTCTCGTATACACGAACCGTCAGGAGTATTGTAATCATCACCAAAAACACTTAATTGTTCACGGATACCAATACCGGTCTGTGTGATAAAAGGCACAAGGTTTTGAGGAACTCCGATAGGCAACTCACCGATTTCACCTGAAGGATGAGCTCCTATAGGGTTAAAGTATCGAAGAATAATACTTTTAATAGGTGCACCTGAATGTACGAAATCCTGTATTATTTCTTCATTAATTTGCTTTGTATTACCATAGGGAGATGCAGCCGGTTTTATTGGTGCATCCTCATCAATAGGGTTTTTGTCCGGTTCGCCGTAAACTGTGCATGATGAAGAAAAAACTATACCTTTCACTTTACGTTCCGGCATTAATTCCAGCAAATTTAACAGTGAAACTATATTATTCCGATAATACATTAATGGTTTATGAACTGACTCACCAACAGCTTTACTAGCGGCAAAATGAATAATTCCATCGAAAGAATGTTCATTAAATAAGGATTCTAAAGCATTCATATCCGTGCAGTCCATTTCATAGAAAAGTGGCTTTATGCCCGATATCTTAGTTATTCCCTCCAATACATCCACATTGGAATTTGATAGATTATCGATTATTACAACTTCATATCCAGCCTCCTGCAGTTCAACTACTGTATGAGATCCAATATACCCGATCCCCCCGGTCACCAATATTTTTCTTTTCATATTATCTAAATGTTAATACTATTTCATTTCAATTTCAAAATTACTAAAAATAAAGGTTGTTAGGGTAAGGACACACAATTAATTATATATGTTTTGTAATTATTGTCTTTTAAATATTATTAGTATTTTTGTTTTTATATGGAGTTATAGATATGAATATGATTGAACACGTTGTTAAAACATATTACAGAAAAGAGGATCTCCCGGAGTTGAATGATGTGAATTTTTTCCACTACTCTTCATCATTCGATTGGTATAGTAATTCTTCTGCGTATACTCCATTTATGATCGTTGCTTTTGATGAAAAAAAACCAATAGCAGCAGTTTTTGCTTTTATTGTTCGAAGAAACAGTTTTTTACGTGGTTCTATTTTTAAAAGATGCTTTGTATCCCAACAGCCATCGTTTTTTGATGAAAGCTATCCGAAAACTGACCTATTCAATTTACTAATTAAACATATTGTACACGAAGTAAAGAACAAAGTCTTTTTAATACGTTACGATACAATTAATAGTACAACATTTGGATATAAAGGTTTCAGGGAAAACAGATTTTACTCTACCAAGTGGATCAATATTAAAAATTCACTGCAGAAAAAGAGAAAAATATGGGAACAGTTATCCACATCCAGAAAGAATCAAGTTAACAAAGCGATTAGAAAAGGAGTCAAAATAGATGAGTTTAATTCTGAAGATAATTTACCGGAGATTTATAAACTTATTGAAACAACCAAAAATAAAAAAATATCGCATCGATTCCCACCCTATCAATACTTCGAGAATTTTTACCGGTACTATATTTTAAATGGTAAAGGGAAAATATTATTGACCCGCTATCAGAATAAAATTATTGGTGGTGCAATACTCGGCTTTGAAGATAAAAAAACTGTATACTGTCTCTATTATTGGGGTAAATCAAAACGATACAAAAATTTATTTCCCACTATCTTCACCCTCTATTCAGCAATGCATTTAGCAGAAGATAAAGGTTTTGAGTTTTTTGATTTTATGGATGTTGGATATATAAACAAAAACACTGGCAGACCAAGGTTTTTGCTTCAGTTTGGAGGCAAACAGTCCGCTACAAGACGTTGGTACAGATACAATTGGGGATTATTTAATTTTCTGGCCAATAAATTTCATGATTAGTCTAATTTTTTGTGAATAAATACAAAGAACTCGACATCTAATCCCAAAACAGTACACTTATACACTAAATAAAATTAAAATATAACATTTATACGGTTTAAAATTTGGAAGATACGACCCAACACTGTATATTTGCATCGTGTTTTTCATGGTATTAGATTTAAGGTTAACAATGAAGATTGGTTGTCGTGAGACAACCATTCCTTTTTTATATACCTACCACACTTGATTGCTGGATTATTTCTTTCAGTAATAAATAAGATTTTAAATTTAAGATTGCCTGTCAGGGGTTAGAAATATAATTAATCATCTTTATACTTTTCCCATAGTCCTGAATATATTATTTCCTTTGTATTGTTGATTACTTCCGGAATTGACTCTTCAGTTATTTCGTCTGGGGGAATTGGTTTATGTATAATCAATTCAAGTTTCCCAGGTTTCAAATTTAACGTATTTCTCTTTAGGACATCAAAAGAACCGTTTATAGTTAAAGGCACTATCGGGAGATTCAATTCATGTGCAAGGTAATATGCCCCCATTTTAAAACGTCCCATTTTGCCGGTATGAGAGCGAGAACCCTCAGGAAAAATCACCATAGATACGCCATCTTTAATTTTTTCTTTAGCATTGATAATACTTGTTGCCCTAGCACCCGGACTTGAATTATTCACAAAAACATGTCCCGCTCTTTCAGAAGCATATCCAACAAGAGGAATTTTACGTAAACTGTGCTTCTGCATCCAGATAATATTATGATTTAAAAAACCATAAACCAAAAAAATATCGTAAGCTCCCTGATGATTTGCAACAAATATATAGGACTGTTTGGGATCAAGATTTTCATGTCCGCGAGTTTTGATTCTGCATAATGACAGCCAGCAAGTAAGTCTGCACCACCATTTAGGAGGATAGTAGCCCCAGAATTTACTTCCAAAAAGGGATGTCATAATCATGACAGTCAACGCTGTGATAATTGTTATCACAAAAAATATCGGAACAAAAATGATCCATTTATATAAAAAATGTAGAGCTTTTATCACTATTTAATTTCCTTCAGAAAAACAATTCTACAAAAATAAAAAAAAGAAGTTGATTAAAGTACTTAAATTGACTTTTCGACAGCTTTTGCCTATAACCGTCTGTTAAAAAAATTTTTATCTCAAATAATTTCCTAGTTTGTTGAATTTTGTGTTTATTTGTGTTACGAAATCAATAACATAATTATTATACACACATGAAAGAGTTTGCAAAATACATCGGCGTAATAGTAATGCTAATAGGCGTTGCTTTTTTGGTCATCCCATTTTTAATGGGTACTACTACTAACAATAATCTGATCATAGGAATGGCTTTGATCATTAATGGCATGTTGGGTCATATTTACATCAACAACATGAAGAAAGGTAGTATAATCAGCAATATCCTTTGGGCTATTTTCTTATTTATTGTGCCGTTTATACTTTATTTCTTTGCCAAAAAACGTGCATATTCAGAACAAGAATTTGCAGCATACAACTAATTTGATTTCACTGTAGACAGTTGCAATACAAAAAATACAAATACCCCGGGAGTAATATTTCCGGGGTGTTTTTTTTATTCACTTTGTCTCAAATATTCCAGTGCTCTTTTCAAGTCTTCCGGAGTGTCTATAGAAATTGTCTCATAATTGGTAATTGCTACTTTAATACGAAATCCATTCTCAATCCATCTCAGCTGTTCTAATGATTCGGCTTTTTCAAGTTCAGAAGGTGAAAGCTGAGTGATTTGTTCAAGTATATCTGTACGATAACCGTATACACCTATATGTTTAAAATACTGATGTTTACTTAGCCACTCGTCATGCTGAACATCTCTGATGTAAGGAATAACAGAACGACTAAAATATATAGCTTCATTATTCTTATTTATAACAACTTTAGGAGAAAGAGGATTAAATAATTTTTCAAAACTATCAGTTGCTTCAAAAGGTTTCACTAAGGTTGCTATTTCAACTTCAGGGTCTGTAAAACAACTTATTATTGAATTTATTTGCGAGGGGAGAATAAACGGTTCATCACCTTGTATATTGAGTACTACATCGTAAGTTTTATCAATCTTTGTGATTGCTTCTCTACAACGATCCGTTCCGCTTCGGTGATTTTGGGAAGTCATGACTACGTTGCCCTGAAAACTCTGTACTGCCTCAAATATTCTCATATCGTCAGTAGCAACATACAGATCAGGTAAAACTTTTTGTACCTGTTCGTAAACTCTCCTGATCATGGGTTTACCACCCATATCAGCTAAAGGCTTTCCCGGGAAACGTGAAGATGCATAACGTGCCGGAATTATTGCAGCAATTCTCATTTTGTTAACTTCTCTATTTTATTAAAAACGATGTTAAATGTTTACATTCTGGTTACATAAAGTTGGAAATTCTCATAACGTTTTACGACCACCTCGTCTCCTTTTTCAATCATTCCACGCAGAGAAATGGCATCATAATACTGGCCATCAACATTTACTTTACCCGAAGGACGTAGAACTGTTGCTGCAAAACCTGTTTTTCCAATGATTGATACCGGTTCTAATGGTACTGAAATATAACCTTCCTGATCTGCATGAAGCGCAACATTCATAAATATACCTTTCTTGCCAATTCTGCTCATAAGATAAATTATGAGTACTATACCCATGCCCATACCTCCCAAGACAGTCATAAATGCTTTGAATATTTCTCTTGCCGGTAATCCTTCAAAATTAAAATGAACGTTTCCTACAAGTGCAAGAATCAAGGATGATAGTATAAACAAAATCCCGAGAATACCAGTAACTCCAAATCCGGGCACTACAAAAACCTCGAATACAATGAAAATTAATCCTAATACAAAAAGCAGAACTTCCCAGTTCTGGGCATAACCGCTAAGATATAGTGGGGTAAAGTAAAGTATTGCTGCAGTAATTGCAGCTGCAGATGGAAAACCAACTCCCGGAGTTTGCAGTTCGAAGTAAATACCTCCAATAATAAACATTATCAAAAATGCCTGAACAACTCCATTTGTAAGAAAGCCTTTTATTTTATCATATAATGTTGGATTATACGTTTTCATATCATAATCTGTGTACCCTAATTCAGACACAATTACTTCATGAACGCTCTCTGCAATACCTTCACAATAACCAAGTTCTATGGCCTGACTTGCAGTTAAAGTGAGTATCTGCGTAGAATCTGCATAACCCGGAATAACTATTTGCTCATCTACCATAGCCTCGGCAACTAAAGGGTCTCGTATCCAAGCGATTATAGTATCTCCATTTTCTATTGTAGTAATTTTGCCGTGGCTTTCTGCCGTGGCTCTCATAATACCCCTCATATATGATTGATATTTATCAGGAGCTTCTGCACCGGTTCCACCTTCCACAACTGTTGCAGCACCTATAGTAGCGCTGCTTCTCATATAAATACTGTCGCAGGCTATTGAAATTAATGCACCTGCTGATGCAGCATTAACATCAATATAAACATAAACAGGAATCTGAGCATTAAGTATGGCTGTACGCATTGAATCGGCCTCCAAAACACCTCCACCGTAAGTATTCATATGCAGAAGAACAGCATCAGCATTACTCAATTGTGCTTCATGAAGCCCATTCCTTAAATATATCCAGGTATTACTGCCAATATTCTCCTTTATATTTATCCTGTAGATCAACGGTTTGGAGTCCTGTGCCTTAATATCAAAAGACAATAGACATAGGAACAATAAAAAAGCAACAGATATTTTTTTCATTTCTAACTGGATTATATCAACAAAGATAATAGATTTTGTAATTTTTTGATTATTATCTTTTATAAAGTGCATATAAAGCTAATAATTATCTGCCACACAATAAAATTCATAATAAATACGTAAATTTGATAATTAAAAAAGATAATTTAATGAAAAAGATACTCTTTATTACTCTTGCAAGCTTAATGTTTTTTCAGGCTTCTGCAATTAATGACGCACGTATGATGCGCTATCCGGACATAAATGAAAATCTTATTGCATTTGTATATGCAGGAGATATCTGGACAGTCAACGCTAGTGGTGGTGAAGCAAAAAGACTTACATCACATCCCGGAATAGAATTATTCCCTAAAATTTCACCAGATGGAAGGTGGATAGCATTTTCTGCAGAATATTCAGGTAACAGACAAATATGGGTTATGCCATCTGGCGGGGGTGTTGCACGCCAGCTTACATTCTATAATTCAGTAGGAGTAATGCCTCCACGAGGTGGATTTGACAATGTAGTGTTAGACTGGACACCTGATAGTGAAAGGATACTTTTTAGAGCAAACAGAACATCCTATGGTGACAGGAACGGTAAATACTATACCATTAGCATTAAAGGAGGAATGGAGGAGTCACTTCCAATTGTCAATGGTGGTTTTGCAACTCTCTCTCCTGATGGTTCACAATTATGTTTTACCCCGGTTGATCGCGAATTTCGCACTTGGAAAAGATATAAAGGTGGACGTGCTACCGAATTATGGACCTATAATCTGGAAAACAATTCTTCAAAACAGATTACAAATTGGGTAGGATCTGATCAATGGCCTACATGGTATGGAGATAATATTTTTTATGCATCAGATAAGGACACCCGCCTAAATATTCACAGTTACAATGTAAAAACCGGGGAGAATATTCAAATTACCAATCATACAGAGTTCGATGTTATGTGGCCTTCAGGCAGTAATGGAAAACTAGTCTATGAAAATGGAGGTTATCTTTATGTACTTGACTTGAATAGTGGAAAATCAAATAAAATTAGTGTTTCTATAAATTATGATAACCCCAATTTACAGCCATACTTTAAGAATGTCAAAGATTTTATTGGCAGCTACTCACTTTCTCCAACTGCCAAAAGAGCACTTTTTGAAGCAAGAGGCGATATATTTAGTGTACCGGCTGAAAATGGTGAAATAGTTAATCTTACAAACACACAGGGAATAAGGGAAATCTCACCGGTTTGGTCACCTGATGGAAAGCAAATTGCATATTTCTCAGATGAAACGGGTGAATATGAATTATATCTTCTCGATAACAGAGATGGTGCTAAGCCGCGTCAAATAACTAAAGAATCGTCAGCATGGAAAAACAGTGCTGAATGGTCACCTAAAAGCTCTCACGTTATTTATAGTGACCGCACAATGACACTTTGGTTGGTTGATGTTTTAACAGGCAAGGAAACTGAAATTGACAAAGCATCAGGTGAGGAAATAAGAGATTATACATTTTCTCCTGACGGAGACTGGGTAGCTTACAGCAAATCTTCACCTAACTATCAATCAGCACTGTGGTTGTATCAGATATCTACAGGAAAAAAGCATCAAATCACAGATGCAGTATTTTCAGACGGGAATCCGGTCTTCAGTAATGACGGAAAATTCCTGTTCTTCTTGTCCAATCGTGATTTTAATCTGACCTTCAGCAGCTATGAATTCGATTATCTTTATAATAACGCTACACGTATCTATGCTATCCCTTTACTGAATGACGGGACTAAACTTACTCCTTTTGTAAAAGATGAAGAACCTTATGGAAATAAAGGATCTGCAGGCAGTGTGGCCAATGAGAATTCTAAAAACGGAGTAAATACTGAAATAAAAGTAAAGATTGATATTGATGGTATCCAAAACCGTATAGAAGTACTTCCTATGGCTTCGGGCAACTATCGTATTTTAGGAACAGTTGAAGAAGGATTATTATTCTCTTCAGGTAATAAAATAATGAGATATAACATTAAAGAGAAAAAAGCCGAAGATATTTTAGACGGAGTCGGATTTGCACTACTTTCAGCTGACGGTAAATCATTTATTTATCGTAATAATGGAGATTATGCCATCGCAAAAAATCAGCCTGGGCAGAAAATTGGGAATGGCAAACTTGATCTTGAAAAACTAATGATGAAGATTGATCCTGTAAAGGAGTGGAATCAGATTTATGATGATGCATTCAGAATATTCAGAGACTATTTTTATGTAAACAACCTGCATGGCGTTGACTGGAATGGCATTAAAGAGACATATAGCGCTTTACTTCCATATATCCCAAGTAGATTTGATCTGGATTATATTCTCAATGAAATAGTTAGTGAAACAAATACCGGTCACTCTTATGTAGACTGGGGTGATATAGCTGAAGTAGAACGCATAAATGGAGGTTTATTAGGAGCGGAACTGGAATCAGATCTCACCTCAGGACGTTATAAAATAAAGAAGATATATCAAGGTGAAAACTGGAATGAGGATCGTCGCTCTCCACTAACTGAAAGTGGAATCTTTATAAATGAAGGTGATTATATTATAAGAATTAATGGCATGGAATTAACAACTGATAAAAATCCATATGAGATGCTTGAGAATCTCGGTGGAAGATATATAGAACTTACCGTTAATGATAAACCTTCTGCAGCAGATGCTGAAACATATACAATAAAAACAGTTACCAGCGAGCACCAATTAAGGTATCTGGATTGGGTAAATGAACGGCGTAACCTGGTTGAAAAGCTTTCTAATGGCAGAATAGGTTATATACATGTGCCAAACACATCATTTGAAGGTAACATGGAACTGTTTAGAGGTATGCTGACCTATAACGATAAAGAAGCTTTAATAATTGACGACAGGTATAATGGAGGCGGATTTATTCCTGATAGAATGATTGACCTTCTTAATCGCAGGACATTGGTTTATTGGCATAGAAATAATATTGATTTGCCTATGAAGTCTCCCGGAATTGCTCACGATGGTCCAAAGGCCATGCTTATAAATGGTTATTCCTCTTCCGGAGGTGACGCTTTCCCCTATTTCTTTCGTAAAACAGGCGAGGGCAAACTAATTGGAACCCGTACCTGGGGAGGTCTGGTAGGAATATCCGGCAATGCCCGTCTTGTTGATGGAGGATACATTTCTGTGCCAATGTTTGGTGTTTACGATGAAACAGGTCAATGGATAATTGAAGGTATTGGTGTATACCCTGATATAGAAGTAATTGACAGACCAGATGAATTAGCTAAGGGAAATGATCCTTCAGTTGAGAAAGCAGTAGACCTTTTATTAGAAGAACTGAGTAAATTACCCCGTAAGGAAATCAAAGCACCTACCCCACCCGACAGATCACAGTGGATAGAAATTGAAATAAAATAGATCTTATTAGATAAATCAAATTTAGGAAACGGGAGACGATTGAATTTTTGAATCGCCTCCCGTTTTTTATGAATATCTTATTATCTTTTTAAAGTATATACGTTAAATATCAATTTGTTAAAACAATTAGAATTAAACATTTGTTGTAATATTGAATTCAAGATTAATAAACAAGATAATATGAAGCATTTAATTATTACAGCACTTTTTTCATTACCCTTACTCTTTTTATCAGCAGCATGCGATGAAGGAAAAACAAGAAATGAGCAAGAAGTTCCGGTAAATAATCTACCACCTGTAGAGACTCAGAACCCAAACACGCATTACAAGCCGGCATTTGAAGGCCAGACAAGAATTAGCGGAGTAAAAACCAGTACACCATATGAGGCTAAAGTTATCTCCTCTGAGTTTGATAGCCCATGGGCTGTTACAGCTCTTCCTGATGGCCGTCTGGCCATAACTGAAAAAGGGGGCACAATGCGAATAGCAACTACAGAGGGTACAGTTAGTGGTAAAATCCAGGGTTTTCCTAAGGTAGATGATAGAAATCAGGGAGGATTAATGGATGTGGCTCCGGCACCTGATTTCACAACAAGCAGAATACTCTATTTTACACTTGCTGAAAGTACGCCACAGGGTTCTCTTACGGCAGTAGGGAAAGGAAGACTATCAGATGATGAAACTGCAATTGAAAACTTTAAAATAATTTACCGTGCTATACCTTATTTTGATAATAGTATGCATTTCGGCAGTCGAATTATTTTTGACAAAAATGGAAATATTTTTATCACAACTGGAGAAAGATCCAGTCTGGAGACTCGCTATAATGCTCAAAAACTAGAAACTGCTCATGGGAAAGTGATACACATTACACCTGATGGGAATGCTGTAACTGGAAATCCATTTATCAATACAGAAGGTGTGCTTCCCGAAATTTATAGTTATGGTCATCGCAACCCTCAGGGACTGGACATTCATCCGGAAACCGGAGAGCTTTGGCTTAGTGAGATGGGGCCGCGTGGAGGTGATGAACTCAATCTGATTGAAGCAGGAAAAGATTACGGCTGGCCAACCATTACTTATGGTATTGAATATAATGGAAATGCAATCGGTGATGCAATCACTCAAAAAGAGGGAATGGAACAACCTGTATACTACTGGGATCCGGTACTTTCACCAAGTGGTATGGCATTTTATAATTCAACCGTTATACCTGAATGGGAAAATAATCTTTTCATAGGTGGTTTAAGCAGCAGACATATTGCCCGAATAGTAATTGAAAATAATAAGGTAGTTGGAGAAGAACGCTTGCTTGCAGATGAAGGTGAACGATTTCGCGATGTTGGGGCAGGAAATGATGGGGCACTTTATGCAGTTACTGACTCAGGTAAATTATATCGTATTGCTAAAGCAAATTAATAATAAAATACATGAATAATCTAAACAATAAATAGATAAGTATCATGGACAAGCGACAATTTATCAAACAAAGCGTTGCAGGTGCAGTTGCTTTAGGTACTGCCGGAAAGATGGGAACTGCATTTGCAAAAACAAACGATGAATTAAGTGCCAAAGTATCTGCATCGATAAAACGCACATTAGGTAAAACAGGATTTGAAGTGTTTCCTGTTGTTTACGGTGGAATAGTATCGAGCAGAGATGGTCAGGCTGCATCAGATAATTATGTGGCATGGGCTATTGACAGAGGGATAAATTATTTTGATGTTGCTCCTTCATACGGTGACGCTGAAGAAAAGCTGGGAATCTCATTAAAACCATTCAGAAAAGACAATTATCTGGCATGTAAAACAACCATTCGCACACGTGTGGAAGCTGAAAAAGAATTCGAAGAGTCACTACGACTATTGCACACAGATTATTTTGATGTATTCCAATTACATAGTCTGACCACATCGGAAGATGTTGACAGGGCCTTTGCCGCAGATGGTGTTATTGAAATGATTGAAAAAGAAAAACAACGTGGCAGAATTCGTAAAGTTGGCTTTTCTGCTCATTCACAAAAGCAGGCTTTACGTGCTATGTCTCTCTATGATTTTGATACAGTAATGTTTCCTATAAACTGGCAAATGGATATGCTTGCCAAATGGGGATCCGGTGTTGCGAACGATGCAAAACAACGAGGAATGGGGGTGATAGCTTTAAAAGGATTAATTCATCGCAAATGGATTAATGAAGAGGAAAGAGAGACTTATCCAAAATCATGGTGTAAACCCATAGATGTAGGTAATCCTGAAATGGGTATTGCAGCTCTGAAGTATACTTTCATGACTGGGGCAGATGTTATTATTCCACCCGGAGATTTTCGAAATTTTGCTTTTTGTGTTGATCATATTGATGAGATTTTGAATGAGCCAATAACAATAAAGGAAAAATCTTTACTCGATAGTGAATTTCTTGCAGTAAAGGATTATCCTTTCTTTGATCCACAGGCATAAATTTAATAGTTATCTTATGATAAGAAATTATATTTCGATATTTAATCTAAAGCTCTTATAATATAATTAATCTATCAAATTGTAGTTTTCAATCAAAAAAGTTCGGAGTTTTAAAGGATACTCTCATTAAAACTCCGGACTCAAAGATTGTGTAAAAGAACAATTTAAGATTTATGATCGCCTAGATTATAATTAATCATCCAATAAGTACCAAATTTATCTTTGAAACTACCAAAGTAGTCACCCCAAAACATCTCCTCCATTGGCATTTCT
>JAQUIZ010000079.1 GCA_028683355.1 Fermentimonas sp. | reverse complement strand
ACTATTTTTTAATAAGATCCGAACCCAGATAATACCCGAGCTGTGTAGGCTGATTATATCCAATGTTTTGATTTAGAGCGCTCATTGCATAAACATGATCGCTCATGAGATAAGGGAACTTGTATTCAGTTGGATACCAGCTGCTGAATATACGCAATTCGCTATTATCGCTTGTTACCTGTATAACCTCTTCGCGCCAGTCACCAAATATATCACCATAAAAACAGGGATTTGATTTGGTTTCGTTTATCGTGATTACTTCATATTTGTAAATAGTAAAAATACGCCCCACTCCAAGTGGAGCATCAATCGTGCTTCTGTCAAGCAGCTGACGGTTAAGAGATCCTGAAAACCATATCGCCATATTACACGAAGTTGATTTATAGCCCAGATCTTTGCCGGTGGTTGAATATACATTGCTCTGATACCACCACATTTCGCACCCGGGTGAATTAGGATCAATATCAGCCACAAGCGCCCGACCCACATCAGATGAGTCGTCATATCTCCAAACGACTTGCCCTGTACGTGCATCTCTGAAAGCGGCACCAACAGTGCCACCCTCGAAACATGACCATATCTGAAGACCATGCCTCGAAGGATCGAACTTTCCTAAATGCAAAGCATCACCATGTCCAAATCCACTATTATTTAATCCCATGCCATTATGATCTATAGTACAAGCGCCATAGACAACTTCGTCCATGCCGTCACCATCCACATCACCAACACTCAGACTATGGTTTCCCTGCCCTCTGTAAGAACCATGAATACCATCCTCTGTGTCAAATACCCAACGTTTAGATAGTTTCCCACCTACAAAATCCCATACCTCAAGAACAGATTTCTCATAAATACCACGACAAATAAGAATAGAAGTGATATTTTCGGAGAATCGCCCTACACCAAGCCTGTAGCTGCTGGCCCTTTTAAAATAATCGTCTCCCCAATCTTCACTCTTTCCCCTGGGGATAAATGATGTACGTGACAGCTCTTTTCCTGAGACACCTTCGATAACAGAAAGAAATTCTGGCCCGTCATGAATATAATTCTGACCTTTTATGCGATAATCAGTCACCCCATCGTTGTTAGTATCGCCTATTTCCACACCATCTCCAAAAACAGTACCCTCTGCTGTACGTATTGCAATTTCTGCTTTACCATCGTTATTAAAATCATACACAGCAAATGAGCTGTGGCTACCAGTTAAAATATTAGGCCCCATAACCATTCGCCACAAAAATGTGCCATCAAGCTTGTAGGCCTCAAGTAACATCAGATGACGGGTATCAGCATCTGAAGCAGATATAAGTCTTTTTAGCACTATTTCATATTCGCCATCACCGTCCAGATCACCTACACTTGCATCATTAGCAAGATATTGATAAGCGGGGGCAATATCTGTCGAGCTTTGCAAAGGAACAGAAAGGTAGGGCAAGCCTTGTGATGATTGTTGTGCATTTATCGTATAAGTATCAAGCGTTTCGTTTGAGCCGGCATAACAAAGTCGGTATATATTGTCAACCGTCAGATCTGCCTCAGAATCCTGAAAACTGGTAGATTTAACTATAGGGCTCTGATTTACTTTCACTTCTTCACCATTCCCGCTTCTACGGTATAAATCGAAAGTGGTGAACTCATAGTCAGAAGGATACATACGCCTGCTTACAAGTATTTTGTTGTTAAATTTTTTGTAGTCGGACTTAACAGCATCATCACGTCCGTTTATAGAAGCCCAAAGTGCCCTTTTTAGATTTAAGGGGCTTGGTTCGGGCGTATATGTGAAATCAGTTTCACCCGGCACCTCCGGCTCTAAAATCACCTCTTTTTCGGAACAGGAGACTGACAACAATATAGTTATTAGTATAATAAAGGTTGTTTTATTCATTTAGAAAGATTGTTTTATTATAATTTCTGACATACAAATCGATTACAACATTATTTATGCAAATAAACATAAATGAATTAAACAAAAACTTTAATATTTGATTTAAAAACTAATATTCCAGATATTTATTCTAAAAATAGTTGATTTTAATGTGCTGTCAAAAGAGGAAAACTAGATTTTAACAATTTATGTCATTTTTCTCACCCCTTAAATCATTTATCACAGTTTAGTTAAAATAAGGTTTTCTAATTTTGTCGAATGTGATGCTATTGCAGACAAAATCCCATTAGATTAAACTAAACTGGGAAGTATGGCAATTCCCGGCAATCAGGAGAACGGCCGTGTGAATAGAATTACAGTACTCGCATTAAAAGCACGTACATTACTGTACGCAGCAAGTCCATTGTTTAATTCTGACAATAACAAGGAATTGTGGCATCAGGCTGCTTTAGCAAATAAAAATGTAATTGATGCTTGTCTGGCCAATGGTTATGAGTTGGCAAATTACACCAATATTTGGGGAACAACCAACTGGCAAAGCAAGGAAGCTATTTTTGTAAGGAGAATAACTGAAACTTCCGGTTCTAATATTTTAGAATCTCGTAATTTCCCAGTTGGAGTGGAAGGTGGAAACTCAGGTAACTGTCCCACTCAAACACTTGTAGATGCATATCAAATGAAATCAACAGGAAAGTTCTGGAATGATCCTGAGAGTGGTTTCGATCCTGAGAATCCGTATGACAACAGGGATCCGCGTTTTGCTATGACTATTGTTAAAAACGGAGACACCAAATGGCCTACCTATAGCACATTGCCTATACAGACATATTTTGGCGGGGCAAACGGGGAACCTATTTCAGGTGCTACTCCAACAGGATATTATTTGAAAAAGATGTTGGATTCGTCAATAGACTTAAGACCTGGCAAAACTACACGTAGCCGTCACTCATGGATTACTTACAGATTAGGTGAATTTTATCTGAATTATGCCGAGGCTGTATTTAAATATCTGGGCACAGCTGATGCAACATCAGCTGAATTTACAATGTCGGCAAAAGATGCAGTTAATGTAATTAGAACACGTACCGGAGTTGGAATGCCGCCATTGGCTTCCGGACTTTCCAACAATGACTTTTGGAAGTATTACACAAATGAAAGAATGGTGGAGCTGGCTTTTGAGGGTCATCGTTTTTGGGACGTTAGAAGATGGAAAGAAGGAGAAAAGTTCAAGAATATCGATAGAATGAAAATTACCAGAAATCAAGACGGTACTTTCGAATACACTCGTCAGACTGTAAACAGATTATGGCAAGATAAAATGTATTTCTTCCCAATTCCTCAATCAGAGATGTTAAAGAACGACAATCTAACCCAGAATCCGGGGTATGAAACAAATAAGTGAATGTAAGACACCGTTTATTTATCTAAAATTGATTTTAAAAATCATTATTGAATCGTTTTTGATAAGACAACGGGTATACATATGTTTAGATTAATAAATTAAGAAAGTCATCCTGGTCTAAAATCGTAAAGATCAGAATGACTTTCTTAACTTTGTATAATAACAAAGCAAAAAATTATTATAATGAAAAAGTTGACTTTACTATTAACCCTATTCTGTTTCCTGCATGCTGCAGCTCAACAAACCGAGACTGTATATCTCTCCGGTAAGGGACTTGGAGACACTAAAACATGGGATTTTTATTGCAGTGACGGCATGAACAGCAGTAAATGGTCGAAAATTGAGGTTCCTTCACAGTGGGAACTGCAAGGATTCGGCGAATATTGCTATGGCAGATGGTACACTATAAAAGGAGCCAAACCTCCCATGGAGACCGGAACGTACCGCACTACCTTCAGCGTACCTGATAACTGGAAAGGAAAACAGGTAACAATAGTTTTTGAAGGGGTAATGACTGATACAAAAGTATTCGTAAACGGTGTACTTGCCGGTGATATGCACCAGGGAGGCTTCAACCGTTTTTCATATGATATCAGTAATAAGATCAAACGAGGTAAGAATAAACTTGAAGTTATTGTTGATAAAGAATCTGCCGACAGGTTGGTGAACGCGGCTGAAAGGAAAGCCGACTGGTGGATTTTCGGCGGTATATATCGTCCGGTATATCTGGAAGTGAAACCTGCAATGAATATTGAAAGGATAGCTGTTGATGCAAAAGCAGACGGCTCACTTTATGCCGAGGTTTTTACTACACCACTGAAGGATGGATATAAATTAAATGCAAACATTACTCCGGTGAAATTGTATGGCAGTGACAATACTGTTTATAACAGTCAGACAACAACCTTAGGTAAAGGTGCAGAACATAAGGTTAACTTTGGATGGAATAATGTAAAAGCGTGGAATACTGAAACTCCCAACCTTTATAACTTAGAACTGGAGTTGGTTGACAAAAACAACCGTGTTGTTCATCAGTACAAAGAAAGAATCGGATTTCGCACTATTGATTTCCGTGTACAGGATGGCCTGTATGTAAATGATACTAAGGTGATACTGAAAGGTATAAACCGCCACTCGTTTCACCCGGATGGAGGCCGCACAACAAATAAAGAGATCAGCCTGATGGACGGAAAGCTAATTAAAGAGATGAATATTAATGCTGTACGTTTCCACTATGCCCCGGATAAACATTTCCTGGATGTATGCGACTCACTGGGTATTTTTGTTGTTAATGAGCTGGCAGGATGGCAAAATTCATACGGCACAGAGATTGGTTCTAAGTTATTGAAATCTTTGGTAACGCGCGATGTGAACCACCCATCTATCATTCTCTGGAGTAATGGAAATGAGGGAGGTTTTAATTACGACCTAACTCCACAATACCGTATATATGATCCTCAGAAAAGACATGTTATTCATGCATGGGCTGATTTTGACAATCTTGATACACATCACTACCCTACCTACCTGACAGGTGTTGCAAGATTTAATAACGGATATAAGGTGTTTATGCCAACCGAGTTTCAGCACGGGATGTATGACCAGGGACATGGAGCGGGACTTGAAGATTTTTGGAACAGATACATTTCTCACCCGCTTTTTGCAGGAGCATTTATGTGGGACTTCAGCGACAATGCGGTAAAACGTGTTGATAAAGGTGGAATACTTGATTCGGATGGCTCTAATGGTACCGACGGAATCCTTGGACCTTACCGCCAGAAAGAGGGTAGCTATTATACCGTAAGAGAGGTATGGGCTCCTGTTCAAATTGAACCTCTGTTTATTACACCTTCTTTTAAAGGTGAATTTATAGTTAAGAACGATTATCTCTTCTCAAACTTTGATGGCCACAGAATGGAGTACAAGGTTTACAGTGCATCATCACCTTTAAGTAATTCAATTGAACAGAAAGTGATTGCAGAGGGAGAAATAACGCTGCCAAATATTTCGCCACGCGAAGCAGGAATGGCAAAAATGAACATTCCTGACAACTTCTTCTCGGGAGATATTCTTGAGATAAAAGCGTGGAATATTCATGATGAGGAGATATGCACATGGACATGGCCTATACATTTCGCAGGCGAATATACACGTGCTCAGCTTGAGCAGGTTTCGTCAGAAGGAATAGCCTCTGTTGCCGATGAAGGAAATAGTGTAAGCCTTTCTGCTGCAGATGTAACTGTAAAATTTGACAGAGTCAGCGGCCTTATTACTGAAGTAAAAAATGAAAATGGTGTGATTTCATTTAATAATGGTCCGATACCTGTGGGAATGAAAGCCCGTGTGAAAGAGGTGAAATACCGTAAGGAAAATAAAAATGCCGTTTTCACAGTATTCTATGAGGGTGCTGTAGATTCTATCCGTTGGGAAATGACTCCTGCCGGATTATTGAATATGCATGCCGTTACACTCAACAATGCAAGAGCAGGAGTAGGATTTGATGAAGCAATATTTGAGGATAATATACCAATTTTTGGATTTACCTTCTCCTATCCTGAAGAGAAAGCAGAAGGCATGAACTGGTTTGGACGCGGACCTTACAGAGTTTGGAAAAACAGAATAAAAGGGGCTAACTACGGTATTTGGGAAAAAGATTATAACAATACCATCACCGGAGCAGACTTCGAAAATATGGTTTATCCTGAATTTAAAGGGTATCATGGCAATACGTACTGGAGCAGGTTACTGACTTCTGAGTCTCCCTTTACAATTTATAGTGAAAGTGATGGAGTTTTTATGCGTATATTTACTCCTGCGGATCCAGACAATAATAAAACAAACTGGAGCGCTAATCCTGAATTCCCGGAGGGTGATATTTCATTTCTGTATGAAATCCCTGCCATGCGTTGTTTTAAACCAATTTCGCAGCAAGGACCAAACAGTCAGCCTTCTAACATCAGAATTAAAATAGGTGATGAAGGAGTACACATGAATCTTTGGTTTGATTTTCGTAATATAAAATAAATAATCCAATATCGATATGAAGAAAATAAATCTTTTTTCTGCAATTGGTATATTCATAGCACCCGGTATATTGTCCGGGTGCAGTGAAGCTAAAAAGAATAAAGAAGAGGTTGCTCCCAATATAATTTTTATTCTTGCAGATGATTTGGGATATGGCGACCTGGGCTGTTACGGAAACAGTGATATCCTTACACCGAATATTGATAAACTTGCAGAGACTGGAACCCGATTCACTCAGGCATATGCAGGTTCGGCAGTAAGCTCCCCATCCCGCTGCGCACTTATGACAGGCAAAAATACGGGTAACACAACAATCCGAGATAACTTTGCTCAAGCGGGTGGTTTAGAGGGTTATAAAAACGAAACCATTATTCGTAGAATGAATATTCTGTCCACAGACACGACCATAGCTAATGTTTTGGGAGATGCTGGCTACAGAACTTGCCTGGTTAACAAGTGGCACCTTGATGGATTTAATCCTGAAGCTACACCTCTTAATCGTGGTTTCAATGAATTCTACGGTTGGCTGGTGAGCACGGCTCACTCGAACGATCCCTACTATTATCCCTACTATCGCTTTAACAATGATTCATTGATTAATATCACTGAAAATGCAGATGGCAGGCATACTATACATAATACCGAAATCTCTACAAATGAGGCCATACAATTTATCCGGCGTAACAGCGATAATCAGTTTTTCCTGTATCTGTCATACGACTCACCTCATGAGCCTTATGTGATTGATGACACCTCATGGTATGACGATAAAGATTGGGATCTTAACACTAAAAGGTATGCATCTCTTATAACCCATATGGATGAAGCCATAGGTAGCGTGATTGATGAGGTTGACAAACTGGGACTTAGAGATAATACACTAATTATTTTCACTTCAGATAACGGAGCTGCAATTCAGGCACCATTAGAAATACTTAACTGTAATGGTAACCTAAGAGGTAGGAAAGCCCTTTTATATGAAGGCGGTATACGTGTACCATTTATCGTGAATCAGCCCGGTAAAGTAAATCCTCAGACACTTGATAATCTTATCTATTTCCCAGACGTACTCCCTACCCTGGCAGCAGTTGCTAATGCAAAAGCTCCTGTTAAGATTAATGGAATCAATTTTCTGCCTTTGCTGAAGGGAGAAAAAGTGGATACGGATAACCGACTGCTGTACTGGGAGTTTCCCGGTAAACAATATGCAGCGAGAAAGGGCGACTGGAAGGTTGTTTCAGTTAAAGCAGGGACTCCCCTGGAATTGTACAACTTAAAAGATGATATTAGTGAAACTAATAATTTGGCTGATGTTTATCCTGAAAAAGTAGCCGAATTTGAGCGTGAGATGAAAGATATGCGCACTCCATCGCCAAATTGGCCATTGCCGGGTGAATAAATATCAATTATCATATTTTAATATCATTTTTATAAGTATTAGAGCTAGATCTTTTTTATATTTTTGTATGTGGTGTGATGCTGCAGAATTAAAACTTTCTTAAATGAGATACCTTCGTATATTCGTATTCTTATACCTGCTGATATCAATAAGCAGGGTTGTGAACTCACAACCTGCGTATGATTTCACTAAACTAAAAAAAGAGGAGCTTGGCAGAGGCTTTGCTGCAATCCGTGAAAGCGACAGCTCAGTGAATCTTAGCTGGCGTTATCTTTCTTCCGATCCCATTGATATTTCTTTTGATTTATTCAGGAATGGAGTAAAAATAAACAGTGAGCCGATTAAAGATGCTACATTTTTTAAAGACACAAAAGCATTAGAACAAAAGCTGAACTATGAGTTGCGTGTAGTTGAAAAAGGAAAGTCGCACCCCACGGAAACACCTTCCCGGTTTTTATTGAATGGAGATAGCCCTTATGGCTATATTAATATACCTCTTAATATACCAACCGGAGGAGTAACACCATCTGGACAAGAGTATTCATACCAAGCCAATGACGCCAGTGTTGGAGATGTGGATGGTGACGGTGAATATGAAATCATTCTTAAATGGGATCCTACAAATTCGCATGATAACGCTCATGATGGATATACCGGCAACGTATATTTTGACTGTTATAAGCTAAATGGTGAGCATTTATGGAGAATTGACCTTGGCAGGAATGTTAGAGCAGGTGCTCACTATACTCAGTTTATGGTTTACGACCTGGATGGTGATAACAAGGCTGAGATAGTTATTAAAACAGGAGACGGAACTGTTGATGGTGCTGGTAAAGTTATTGGAAATCCCGAAGCTGATCACCGTAACCAAGTTGGAAGAATATTAACCGGTGCGGAATATTTAACCATATTTGAAGGTGAAACCGGCAGAGCATTGCAAACAATAGATTATATACCTGAGAGAGGAGATGTGCAGGATTGGGGCGATGGCAGGGCCAACAGGTCTGACCGTTTCCTTGCTGCCATAGCTTACCTTGACGGTGAATATCCCAGTGTTGTAATGTGCAGAGGTTATTACACCAGAACCGTGCTTGCTGCTTTCGACTGGAGAGACGGAGAATTAACTAACCGTTGGGTTTTTGATTCAAACACACCTGGAAATGAAGTCTATGTGGGTCAGGGAAATCACAATCTGCGTGTTGGCGATGTTGATGGTGACGGCTGCGATGAGATTGTTTATGGCTCATGTACGATAGATAATGACGGCACCGGATTGTATTCTACAGGAATGGGGCACGGCGATGCGATGCATTTGACTGTATTTGATCCATCAAGCCGTAAGCTACAGGTGTGGGATTGTCACGAGAACAAACGTGACGGTTCCTCATTTCGTGATGCTGAGACAGGAAAGATTTTATTTCAGGTAAAGAGTGATATAGATGTTGGCCGTGCAATGGCAGCAGATATAGATCCAACTGTAAGAGGTGTGGAAATGTGGTCGATAGCTTCAGAGGGAATTAGAAATATTAAGGGTGAAGTAATAAATCCTTCTACCAGAGGTGTATCTATAAACATGTCTAGCTGGTGGGATGGTGATTTAAGCCGAGAATTGCTTGACGGTACACGTATATCCAAATACAATCCTGAAAGTGGCAGAGCTGAAGTTATATTTGATTGTGACGAATGTGTAAGAAATAACGGCACAAAATCGAATCCTGTTTTATCTGCAGATATTATAGGAGACTGGCGTGAAGAGTTGATTCTAAGAACAAAAGACAACAAAAATCTGCGTATATTCAGCTCTCCATACGAGACCTCATATCGTTTTCATACCTTCATGGAAGATCCTGTTTATCGTATAAGTGTAGCTACACAAAACGTTGCATATAATCAGCCTACACAACCGGGATTTTATTTTGGAAGCGATCTGGAGGATATATTCATTGAGAAGGAAATAAAAACTTCTTCAGAGAAGGTGACTCTGAAAAGTGCTCTGGAGTATGACTCATATAAGTGGTCGACAGGCGAAACTACTCCGTCAATAACTATTTATCGTGATAAGCTGGCCGGTAGTAATAAAACTGAAGTTGAACTGGAAGTAACTTATCGGGGATCAGTTTTAAAGGATAAGGTGGAAGTGACATTTACTGAATAATCTAAACAAGAATAATTAATAAAATTATCATGAAGAAAAGCTGTCTGACAATTATTTCATTTTTATTAATGAATATAATTCTGATACCGGTATTTGGGCAAAACAAACCGGATGTGATAACTGATTCTAATACTCCGCTTCATCTTTTAGAACCGGACTATAACATACCTTACGGTATACCAGAAAAAGGAAATATAAAGAATGATCTTGACAGGATACTTGCATATCTTGAGGATGCTACCCCAACAAAACTTGTTGACAAAGACTCAGGAAAAGAGATAAAGGATTTTAATTCAATTAATAGAAATGTAAGCATTAGTAGAGGTGATTTTCGTCTGACAAGCTACGAATGGGGTGTAACTTATGCAGCAATGCTTGCAGCAGCAGAGGCTACAGGAGATAATAGATATAAAGAGTATGTATTTGACCGTTTTAAGTTTCTTGCAGATGTAAGACCAGGATACATGAAGGTGCTGTATGATTATGGTAATACTGACTCTCAGATTCGTAGCGTACTTAGTCCGGCAGCACTGGATGATGCAGGTGCAATGTGTGCAGCAATGATAAAAGCCGGTATGCAAAATCGTGAATTACAACTAGATCCGATGATACAGAACTATATGAACTATATCATGCATTACGAATACAGGTTGTTTGACGGCACATTTGCTCGTAAACGCCCCCAGATGAATACAGTATGGCTGGATGATATGTTTATGAGTATTCCGGCTATTGTTCAGATGGGCAGGTATAGCGGTGAAAATAAATATTATAATGAGGCAGCAAGACAGATAAAACTGTTTGCCGATAAAATGTTCATAGAAGAAAGAGGGTTATTCAGACACGGCTGGGTTGAGTCAGCTGATTTTCACCCTTCATTCTTCTGGGGAAGAGCAAACGGATGGGCCATGCTTACCTTGGTGGAGGTTTTAGACGTTTTGCCGGAAAATCATCCACAGAGAGAATCGATTCTTCTTTTGCTCAAGAAACATATCCACGGAATTTCAGCGTTGCAGTCAGGTGATGGTTTTTGGCACCAACTGGTTGACAGAAACGATTCCTACTACGAGACATCTGCCACAGCTATTTTTGTATACTGTATAGCCCATGCTATAAATAAAGGCTGGATTAGTCCGATCAGCTATGGCCCGGTAGCCACACTTGGTTGGAATGCTGTTTCAACAAAAATAAACGGTAAAGGTCAGGTAGAAGGCACATGTGTAGGAACAGGCATGGCATTTGATCCTGCATTTTACTATAGCAGACCGGTAAGCCCGTTTGCAGCTCACGGTTATGGACCGGTATTATGGGCAGGCGCAGAGATGATAAAGCTACTTGACAACCAATATCCTAAAATGAATGATAAGGCTGTTCAGTTTTACCAGACAGAACAGAAAACATCGGCTCCTATCTTCAGCCTGGGAGGACGTGATGATCAGATTGTTTCCGGCAGTACTCGAAAAAACAAATCTAATCCGGTCATATTATTAATTGGTGACTCCACTGTAAAAAACGGCAGAGGAAAAGGTGACAATGACCAGTGGGGTTGGGGAAGTTTCTTTGAACAGTTTTTTGATACAACACGCATCACTGTTGAGAATCATGCTCTGGGTGGCAGAAGCAGCAGAACTTTTATAACGGAAGGTTTGTGGAATAAAGTTTTACCCGGCATTCAGGAAGGTGATTACCTGTTTATCCAGTTTGGACATAACGATGGTGGTCCCCTCAACAGAGGAAGAGCAAGAGCTTCGCTGAAAGGCACAGGTGACGAATCTGAGATTGTTGTAATGGAGAGCAATGGCGGACAAGAAGAGGTCTTTACTTACGGAAATTATCTACGTAAATACATTCGCCAGGCAAAGTCTCGCGGTGCAATACCTGTTGTTCTGTCTCATACTCCGGGAAACAGTTGGGAAGGAGACAAAATGATACGAAACAGTGAAACATATGGTAAATGGTCGCGTGAAGTAGCTGAGCAGGAAGGCGTTTACTACATTGACCTGAATAACCTTATAGCAGAAAAATGTGAGGAAATTGGAAAAGAAAAAACAAACGAGCTATACAAAGACAGAGTTCACACCTCTTATGACGGAGCCATCCTTTTTGGTAAAACATTAATAGAAGGTATTAAATCTACACCTAAATTATCTTTGAATCAGTTTATAAAAAAATAATTAACTAATCATGAAAAGAAATGCATTTAAAATGTTCCTGAAACCAGGTTTCGAGGAAGAGTATGAAAAAAGACACAATGCTTTATGGCCTGAAATGAGACAATTATTGAAGGAGTCAGGGGTTTCGGACTACTCTATCTTTTGGGACAGGGAAACCAATATACTTTTTGGCTATCAGAAGACAGACAGTGATGCCTCCTCACAGGATTTGGGAAATTTAGAGATTGTTCAAAAATGGTGGGCATACATGGCTGATATAATGGAAACTAACGAAGACAACTCACCGGTATCGATACCGCTGGATGAGCTCTTTTATATGGATTAAATAAGACTTATATGCTTAACAAGTTTCACATGTTTTTTTTCTCTTTTATATTCTTTGGCTTGCAGTTAGTTGCCGGAGAATTGAATGGAGGGCTCTATAAAACAGTTAGTACAGAAGCCGCCAGATTTCATTCTGAGGAGTATAAATTCTTTTTCGGAGATGACAATAAGGATGGTTTTATTAAGGTAGAGAACAACTTCAGATATGGCGACAATTTACCTTATGGATATGATTTGGAGAGTAAACCCGAAGGAGCGAATCCATATTTTTTCTCTGTTGCACTACCTGAAGGAAATTACAGAGTTACAGTTGTTCTCGGTAATAATAGTTATGTTACCAACACAACCATCAGGTCGGAGTCGCGAAGATTAATGCTTGAAAACATAAATACAAGTTCAGGTGAATTTGTAACAAAGTCTTTCATTGTAAATATTAGAAATACTCAGATTGATGAGGAAAGATCTGTCAGATTAAAAACACGTGAAATAGGAAAATTAAACTGGGATGAAAAGCTTACTCTGGAGATTAACGGTACAAGACCGGGTCTGGTAGAGATGATAATTAGCAAAGATGATGTTGCGACAATATTTCTTGCCGGCAACTCAACAGTTACAGATCAGGATAATGAACCTTGGTGCGGATGGGGACAGATGTTGCCACGCTTTCTGAATGAAAATGTGGCTGTTGCTAATTATGCCGAATCGGGAGAAGCGGGAAATTCTTTTATTTCGGCCGGCAGATTTGATAAGATACTCACCAAAATGAAACAAGGTGATTATCTGTTTATTGAATTTGGGCATAATGATCAAAAACAGACAGGACCTGACAGAGGTCCATATACCAGCTACAAGAAAAGCTTGAAAATGCTGATTGACGGTACCAGGAAAAAAGGGGGTACTCCCATTCTTGTGACACCAATGCATAGGAGAAGGTTTGATGAGAACGGCAAAATAATCAACACGCTTGGTGACTTTCCGGATGCGGCACGTCAGCTTGCTTCAGAGGAAAATGTCATGCTTGTTGACCTTAATGAAATGAGCAGGATTTTGTATGAAGCGTGGGGACCTGAAGAGTCTAAAAAAGCTTTCGTTCATTATCCGGCAGGTACTTTCCCCGGTCAGGACCAGGCTTTAGAAGATAATACTCATTTTAATACTTATGGGGGTTATCAGATTTGCAAATGCATCCTAAGGGGTTTGAAAGAAATAAAATCCCCGATTAAAGATTTTATATTAGAGGACTTTGCATCTTTTGACCCAGCTTCTCCGGATGATCCTGCTAATTTTCACATTCCTCCTACACCTTTCTATTCAATAACAAAACCGGAAGGGAATTAGTATTAATAAATTTACATGTTACTCCTATTAATCAAATAAATATAATTCAGTATGAGAAAAAATTCAATAATGACATTCCTGTTAATGTTTCTATCATGCGCACTGTTCGCACAACAGAGAACTGATGAAGAGGCTGTTAGAGCAGTAGCAGATAATATTTTAAAACAACCTGTGACACAGTTTGTAGGTGTTAGCAACGGCGTTGTTTATAACAGCACTGCTGAAATTCCTGAGGGAGAGGATGTTAAAT
>JAQUIZ010000078.1 GCA_028683355.1 Fermentimonas sp. | reverse complement strand
TGATTTCCTGCAATGAGCAAAATGGCGCAATCTACTCTTCGTATAACTTCGAGTGATTTTTGAATCTTCAGGTGACCAATTTCGCCTAAATCATCTATGCCTGCGGTGTCTATAATGGTGGCCGGACCAATCCCAAGTATTTCAACAGCTTTTTTTACTGGGTCGGTGGTAGTCCCCTTTCTGCTTGACACGATTGAAATATCCTGATCGGTGAGCATATTGATTAATGAGCTCTTGCCTGTATTTGTCCGGCCGAAGATTCCGATATGCAGATTATTTACGCTCATGATTATATTATAAACTTTTCAGATTTGTTTAGTTTATACTGTATTATAGTTCCTGATGTTTGACTTCATGAAATTAACTCAGATCAAAAAAACAGATCTCTATCTCCCTGCTCGATCCTGGCTATTTTTTTCTTAACCTCTTCCTGAATGTTTACGCTCAGCTCTTTCAGGTTCTTCTCTATAACCATCATACCTTTTTCTCTGGTTTGCTCAGGTGCATAATCAAACAGGTATTCGGCAAGAGTTAATATTGCATTCGGTGTGCAGAATCTCTTTATGAAACCGGGAACAGAGAACTCCATAAAATGCTCACCTGTTCGTCCCAGCCGGTAGCATGCAGTACAGAAAGAAGGTATCATATCTTGATCAAGCAGCTCATCTATAATGTCATTTAAAGAGCGGTCATCATTAATCCGGAACTGACTCCTGTCGATATTTTCATTTTTCTCTTTAAATGTATAACTTCCCAGCTCTATTTTAGTGCCTCCATCAATTTGTGAAACGCCATATTGAATAACTTCGTCACGAAGCGCAGCAGGTTCCCTGGCAGTCAGTATCATACCGGTGTACGGAACTGCCAGGCGGAGAATCGCAACCATCCGTAAAAAATCTTCATCTGAAGCAAAATAGCTGCTCCCCATATGTAAACTCGACGCATCCTTAATCCTTGGGAAAGAGATCGTATGAGGTCCCACGTTATAACAAGCCTCCAGATGGTTAGTGTGCCTCACAAGTCCCATAACCTCAAAGCGCCAGTCGTACAATCCAATTAAAGCACCGATTCCCACATCATCAATACCTGCCTCCTGTGCACGGTCGAGTGCCGTCAGCCGCCACTTATAATCAGCTTTTCTGCCCCCGTGATGATATTTTTTATAAGCATCGGGATGATATGTTTCCTGAAAAACCTGGTAAGTACCTATTCCGGCCTCTTTTACAGTTTTGTATCCCTCAATATCAAGAGGCGCTGCATTAATATTTACCCGCCGGATCTCCCCATTCCCTTTTTTTACGCTATATGTTGCTCTTACGGAATCCGCTATAAATTCGGGAGAATATTCTGCATGTTCACCAAAAACAAGTATTAGTCGCTTTTGACCCTCATCCTCAAGTGCCTCAACCTCTTTTACCAAATCTTCATTTGAGAGTGTTTTTCTTACCTGTGCTTTGTTGGATGCCCTGAATCCGCAATATACGCAGTTATTGGAACACTTGTTGCCAACATAAAGAGGTGCAAAGAGTACGATTCGGTTACCATAAATATTTCTCTTTAATAATTTGGCCCCCTCTTTAATTAACTCAACAGAAGCTGTGTCGGTAGCATTAATCAGAGTTGCCGTCTCTTCAAGGTTTAACCTCTTTTTTGACAGTGATTTATTAACTATATCCCTTACCCTGTCAGCCGAAGAGAGAGAGCTGTTCAGATAATCCCAAATCTCATCCGAATCGATAAACTGTTGCATGGGTATATCAGGTATACGGTATTTCTCAGGAGTAAATTGCATAATATAGTTATTACAGGCTATCACAAAGATAACATTATTCAGATTATTAAATTCACATTTCTTTGATCTATTTCATGGCAATACAATTTGTGTCATAACAAGACTTTACCTGTAAATCGGCCGTACCAGGTCCGAATCCACTACGTATCTGCTTCATTATCTCTTCATATCAACATCATATTTTAATGAGGAGATGAAAGGTCATGTGTATATTATGTGCACGTAATAGTTTTGCTTACAACAAAATCTATATGTTTTTAGCATGGGTTTTGAAAATTATGTACCTTTGCATTCTTGGATCATTTTGTTTGGAAAACAGGTGATACTTAATTAAATTGTAAGAAAAAGCTAGAGTTTCATGACAGAATTAAACTTGAGAGGCTTGGGAGTTGCCCTGATTACTCCTTTTAATAATGATGGCTCGATTGATTACGAAGCCTTATCCCGTCTGATTGATTATCAGTTGGATAACGGTACAAACTATATTGTGGCTCTGGGTACAACTGCTGAGACTCCAACGCTTACGAAAGAAGAGAAGAAAGAGGTGTCCAGATTCATAGTTAATAAGGTTGACGGAAGAGTGCCTGTTGTTTTGGGTATTGGTGGTAATAATACTTCTGCACTGGTAGAAGAGCTGCAAACAACTGATTTTAGTGGTATAAGTGCCATACTATCGGTTACCCCTTACTATAATAAACCCACTCAAGAGGGCCTTTATCAACATTACAAAGCTCTTTCTGAGGCTTCGCCACTGCCATTGATTTTATATAATGTTCCCGGAAGAACAGGGGTAAATATGACTTCAGAAACTACCCTGAGAATAGCGAGAGACTGCAGTAAAGTGATTGCAGTAAAAGAGGCATCAGGTAATCTGGATCAGATTGAAGAAGTTATAAAAGGTGCTCCTGAAGGATTTTCAGTGATTTCAGGTGACGATGCTGTTACATCAGCCGTAATTGATCTCGGTGGTATTGGAGTTATTTCGGTATTTGGCAACGCATTCCCTAAAGAGATGGCGTGGCTGGTTGACAGCGCCTTAAAAGGTGACTCTCTTAATGCAAGAAATAAAATGGAGGAAGATTTCAACGAGCTTTTTCACCTTATTTTTGTTGAAGGTAATCCCGCAGGAGTGAAATCCATTCTGAGTCAGAAAGGTATAATTGTAAACAAGCTACGGCTCCCTCTGGTGCCGGTTAGCGAAAAGACGGCATTAATGATAAAGCAGGCTTTGGATAAAGCTAAATACTTCTGATTTTACCTTAATTCTCAATTGTCAGGTGTGTTTGCCAGTGATGGCTTTAAACACCTGACTGTTATTGAAATAATTTTTGTACTTTTGCACAATAAAATAATTGAATTCAATTCAATCATTCAACTCATGAAACTAGCATTTAACTCATTAAACACAAGAACATGATTAATGCGAGTACCGTATGATATATTCAGAGTAAATAATTTTAATCATATGAAACGATTAATATTTCCAATTACAGTTTTTTTTATAATGACTACATTAGGTTGCACAGAGCAAGGAAAAACCCGTTCGGTTCAAAGTATTGACATTTCTGATCTGGACACTACCGCCAACCCGGGTGAAAGTTTTTATCAATATGCCACAGGCGGCTGGCAGGAAGCAAATCCTATACCCGATGAGTATGCACGATATGGTTCTTTTGACAAACTGCGTGAAGAGAATCAGCATCAGATTCAGGAACTTATTCAGGAATTGGGATCCAAAGAGTACGTTGAAGGCACAAATGCTCAGAAAGTGGGAGATATGTATTCTATTGCAATGGATAGTGCGAAATTAAATTCAGAAGGTGCTGCTCCAATTATTCCACTATTACAGAAAGTTGCCGCTGCAGAGAGTAAAGACGATATAATCAGAGTAGCCGCTCAACTGACAAAAATGGTTTCAAATCCTTTTTTCGGCTTTTCGGTCGGACCTGATGATAAAAACAGCAGTATGAATATTGCTCATATCTATCAATCAGGAATTGGGATGGGCGACAGGGATTATTATCTTTTGCAAGATGAACATTCACAAAATCTTCGCACGGCATACATCAAACTAATGGAAACGCAATTCCGGAATTCTGGTTACAGCGAGGCTGACGCCAAAAGTGCTGCTGCCAATGTGATGAAGATTGAAACTGAATTAGCAGGTGCGCACGTAACAAAAGAGATGCGTCGTTTACCAGAACTTAATTATCATAAGTTGCTTGTTTCTGATCTTGATACACAGGTTGCGCCTTTCGCATGGAGCATTTATCTTCATGAAGTTGGTGCTGGTGATATTGACAGTCTTAATGTTTCTCAGATTGAGCCGGTTAAAGCCGCAGTTGCAATAATCAACAGAGAGCCGGTTGAGGTCTTAAAAGATTATCTTAGCTGGAAGGTTATCAATTCAGCTGCAGGTTATTTAAGTGATGACTTTGTAAATGCTAATTTCGAGTTTTATGGTAAGGCAATGAGCGGAAGTAAAGAACTTCGCCCGCGCTGGAAAAGGTCTATAGATGCAGTGAATGGTGCTATGGGAGAGGCTGTGGGGCAATTGTATGTAGAGAAGTATTTCCCTGCAGAAGCCAAAGAAAGGATGCTAAAGCTTGTTGACAATTTGACGTTTGCTCTCAGTGAGCGTATTAATCAGCTTGAGTGGATGAGCAGCGAAACAAAAGAGAAGGCTCAGGAAAAGCTGGGAACATTTATTGTAAAAATAGGATACCCCGACAAATGGAAGGATTACTCCTCACTCGAAATTAAAAAAGATTCATACTGGCAGAATATAATGCGTGCTTCTGCATTTGCCTGGAAAGAAATGATTGATGAGCTGGGAAAACCTGTAGATCGCACAAAATGGTACATGTCGCCGCAGACAGTTAATGCATATTATAATCCTTCTTCTAACGAAATATGCTTTCCGGCAGGAATCTTGCAACCTCCTTTTTTCTTTATGGATGGTGATGACGCGCTTAACTATGGTGGTATCGGTGTTGTTATTGGACATGAAATGACTCATGGATTTGATGACCAGGGCAGAAAATTTGATAAGGATGGAAATCTTACCGACTGGTGGACGGCTGATGATGCTGCCAGATTTGATGAAAGGGCTAAAGTGCTAGTAGATTTTTTTGATAATATAGTAGTTATTGACACTGTGCCTGCTAATGGGACCTTTACGTTAGGTGAGAATATTGCTGATCATGGAGGACTTCAGGTTTCGTATCATGCTTTTCAGAAAACTGAACAGGCAAAAGCGGGCGAAAATATTGACGGGTTTACTCCTTCGCAACGTTTCTTTTTAAGTTATGCCGGACTTTGGGCTGGTAATGTGCGTGATGCAGAGATACTAAGGCTTACACAAATCGATCCGCATTCTCTTGGAAAATGGAGGGTTGATGGTGCTTTGCCTCATATAAATGCATGGTATGAAGCATTCGGTATTAATTCGGAGGATCCAATGTATGTACCTGCAGATGAGCGTGCATCTATCTGGTAAATAGAGAAGTAGATAATTGGCTTATAAATTAAATCTTTTGTTTTTATTATGTTTTCAGGAATAGTTGAAGAAGCTGCAACAGTTGTAGCGTTGAATAAAGATAAATCAAACCTTCATATTTCACTCAAATGTTCTTTTACTAATGAGTTGAAAATAGATCAGAGTATTTCTCATAACGGAGTTTGTCTGACTGTTGTATCAATTGAGGATGATGTTTATACGGTAACAGCAATAAAAGAGACACTGGATATTTCCAATCTTGGATTACTGGAAGTAGGAAGTAAAGTAAACCTGGAGCGCAGCATGCCAATGAATGGCAGACTTGACGGCCATATTGTGCAGGGACATGTTGATCAGACTGCTGTTTGTAGAAATGTGACAGAGGCAGGAGGCAGCTGGTACTTTACTTTTGAGTATGAATTTGATAAAGAGATGGCAAGGAAAGGTTATATGACTGTTGATAAGGGTTCTGTAACAATAAATGGTGTAAGTCTGACTGTAGTTGAACCTACTGATAACAGTTTCAAGGTGGCTATCATCCCTTATACTTATGAATATACTAACTTTCATCAAATTAAAGAGGGTAGTATAGTGAACCTTGAATTTGATATTATTGGAAAGTATATTAGTAGGCTGCTCGCTTTAAATTAAATCTGACCATAACAGATCATTGAATAATGACAAATATGAATAATGTTGATTTTCTTGAATTTGTTTCTTCACGCCAGAGTGTTCGTGCCTATGACACAGAACGTCCGGTAGAAAAGGAGAAAATAGAACGTATAATAGAGGCGGCACGTTTAGCCCCTTCAGCATGTAATGCTCAACCATGGCATATTATTGTAGTTGATGATCCGGAAATAAAGAACAGGGTGGCGGATGCTACTTCAGCACGTGCTTTGGGGATGAATCATTTCACCAAGCAGGCTCCTGTGCACCTGGTGCTGGTAGAGGAGAAAGTAAATCTCTCTTCGGGAATAGGCGGATGGGTAAAACAAAAAGATTATGCACAGATGGATTTGGGCGTTATTGCAGCGCATATAATTCTGGCTGCCCATGCCGAAGGGTTAGGCTCATGTATTCTTGGATGGTTTAACGAATCATCAATGCGTGAAATTCTTTCAATTCCTGATTCAAAAAGAGTCTGGCTGGATATAACTATTGGTTACGGTGCACAGCCACTCAGAGAAAAAAAGAGAAAGCAGATTGACGAAATTGTATCCTATAACAGCTATAAAAAGAGCTGAATTTATAGATAAATAAGATTATATACTTCAACGTAAAAAGTTTATAATCATTAAACTTTAATCTTTTTAACAGGATGTTATTGTTGTTTTGTTGGTGACATCGCAAAAATATGTCATCTTTGTAGGCTTAAATATTTTTATGAAACTTAGAGACCGAGGTCGGTTGATATACCTAAACAAATGAATATTAAGAAAAAACGTTTCTTTTTGTTGATCGCTTTTCTTACGATTACCACAGTGATTTTCGCCCAACAGGTAGGTTCCAATTCTCCATATGGAAGATATGGTTTTGGCGTTTTGTCAAACCCTTCCCTGGGAGCTTCAGAAGCCATGGGTGGCATTAGTTATGGCTTGCGCAGAAGTCAGCAGGTAAATCCCGGTAATCCGGCTTCTTACTCAGAACTCGACTCATTAACTTTTATTTTCGATTTAGGTGTGTCAGGTCAGCTTTCAAGACTGAGTGACGGGGTAAACAGTCGCGATTTTTATAATGGAAATCTCGATTATATTGCACTGCAATTCCCGCTGCTTCGTAATATGGGTGCCAGTGTGGGACTGCTGCCATACTCCAAAGTGGGCTATAATTTTGGAGGCCGCCGCTCTCTGTCGGATATCCAGTATTTAGAAACATACAGGGGAACCGGCGGTTTAAGTCAGGTGTATTTAGGTGCTGCATGGGAGCCTGTTAAAAATATATCAATCGGTGCTAATGTTTCATATCTTTTCGGCAACTTTTCTCATAGCAGAGTCAGCACTCCTGTTACAAGCAATGCGCTGATTACCGAAGGCTTAAACAGCTATACAATAAGGGAACTTAAATATGATTTCGGACTACAGTATACCTATCCCATTGGCAGAACTCGTTCTGTTACTTTGGGTGCTGTCTATTCTCCACAAATAAATTCTAAAGCTGATGTTAATACATCTGTTTTAAATTATACCTCTGATCCATATCAGAGTCCCGGCCAGAATCCAATTCAGGTCATAAGCAGCGATACCTTACGGGGAGAGAGTTTCCAATTGCCACAAACTTTTGGCGCAGGTATTTCTTACCAAACTGATAAGTTCCTGGTTGGTGTAGATGGTACTTACCAATTGTGGAAAAATTCAGCCTATTCTAGTCAGCTTGACGGACTCTCTGATGATAACCGTTATAACGACTTATATCGTATAAATGCAGGTGTGGAGTATGTGATTGATCCGTATAGTCAGAACTTTTTTAACCGTATACGTTTCAGGGGAGGAGTTTCTTACTCTAATTCCTATATTAATGTTAGTGTCAGTAACCCTGAGAGCAGTCAAAGTCTCGGAATGGGCAGCTTTAATGAATATGGTATAAATTTTGGGATCGGTTTACCTTTTCACGATTTGAGGACAGGTCATCTATCTCTGTTGAATATAGGTTTCGGTTACACGAGACAACATCCCGACAACCAATTCATGATTGGTCAGGATATGTTTAAGATTTCGGTAAATATGAACGTAAATGAACTATGGTTTTTTAAGAGACAATTTAATTAACACTAAATTGTTTGATATCAGAATAGTTTTTTTACTTTGGGCAATTATTTGCAGTATATTTGACTAATAAATTATACAATGGAAAAATGACAAAAAAGAATCTGATTAAACTTTTCTTTTAACATTTTGTCCAAGTTGCAGTAGAAAGAAAAACAACTATAAATAGCAACCAATATGAGAAAATTATTATTAACTGGAATTTTGGCTATAGCAGCTATAGCCGGTGCAAGTGCTCAGAAGGCGGGGTATGACCCAGTGAATGCGCCTTTTGGACATGGAGAGGATAGCGTAGCCTGTCGTGTTAATTTAAGTCTGATGCAAACAGCAGCTAAAGCAGAAGCATACGAATCTGCTTTGACGCCATGGACTTCTGTTTATGAAAATTGTCCGGCTGCAAGTAAAAATACATTTATTTACGGTCCCAGAATCTTCAAAGCTCTGTATGAGAAAGAGACAGATGCTGCAAAGAAAAAAGAGTATCTCGATAAGACAATGGAGATATACGATAAGAGGATAACCTTTTTTGGTAAAGATGATCCAAAAGAGACCATACTTGCATTCAAGACATATGATTATATGGAGCTGATGGGTAATCAGGCAGACCAGAAACAGATATATGCCTGGTTAAGTGAGGCTGTGAATGGACTAAAAGATAAAATGTATCCACTGGATGCATACTCATATTACATGGTTTCTTCACTTAGTCTTTATCTTAATGATAACTCATTAAAAGATCAGTATATTTCTGACTACTTCAATGTAATGAACTATACAGATGCAGCAATTGCAAACGCAAAAGCTGCAAACGACCAGGCTAATGCTGATTATTTAGGAATTGTTCAGGAAGGTATTCAAACCGGATTTGTTAACAGTGGAGCAGGTGATTGCAATACTCTTACAGAATATTATGCAGATAAAATAGAGCCTAACAAAAATAATAAAGAGTTTCTTAGTGAAGTTATAAATGCTCTTAGCTCAGTAGGTTGTACTGAATCTGATTTCTATTTCACTGTTGCTGAATATCTGCACAAGTTAGAGCCTTCAGCCAATGCTGCTTTAGGATTAGCAAACAAGAGCCTGAGAGATAAAGACTACGAAACAGCTGTTAAATATTACAGTGAAGCTGCAAATCTTGAAACTGATAAGGTCAGAGCATCTGAATATATGCTGCAGCTTGCAAGCATTTTCTCTAACCAGCGTAATTTTGCAAGAGCAAGACAGGCTGCTTATGATGCGTTGGAATACAATCCAAATAATGGAGATGCATACATACTGGTAGCTCAACTATACGCCAGCTCTGCAAACAATATTTTCCCTGAAACTGAAAAAGCAGGTTTGGTATACTGTGCAGCAGTTGACAAACTTCAAAGAGCAAGATCAGTTGATCCTAGTGTAGCAGGTAAAGCAAACAGTCTTATCAATAGCTACTCTGCAAGGTTCCTGGATACTGAAACTGCATTTATGATGGGTTATAAAACAGGTGAATCAGTATTTATTCCCGGTTGGATTGGTGAAAACACTACTATAAGACTTAGATAAACTTCAATACATATATAGTGTTGAAACTGCAACACAACATATTAAAATTATGGCGCATAACAACCACCTTTTCAGTGGTTGTTATGTTGCTTTATTTGGTATCCTGTAATAATAAAAGTGATAATCTTGTTGACTTTAAATACGATCCTGAGGTAATACCTACAATGATTACGGATTCTGCCTATCAGCTTCTTTCAGACTCAGGCGTGACACGCTATAAGATCTCTTATGACGTTTGGATGATATTTGATAAAGCTAAAGAGCCGTTCCAGTATTTCCCTGAAGGTTTGTTTTTAGAGCGATTTACACCTGACTACACTACGGAAGCAACTGTAGAAGCCGATACAGCTTGGTACTTTGATGATAAAAGACTATGGAAGTTAAGGAGTAATGTTCATGTAGAGAACATGCAGGGTGAGGAGTTTAGCAGCGAAGAACTTTATTGGGATATGGAGAATGGAAGGGTTTATTCTGACACATATATAGAGATTAAACGCAAAGATTCTCAGCTGAAAGGTTATGGGTTCGAGTCGAATGAGCAGATGACGGATTACAGAATCTTTCGTCCTCACGATGGTAGGCTGCCTTTTGTTGACAGGCCGGCAGTTCCGTCAGATTCGCTAAATGAGAATGCTCCCGATAATATTTCAGGACCTGTAATAAAAGGTGATCAGGAAGCAATTATATTAATGGAGTAAACATATGGCAATCTCGTTAGATATAGGATTGTGGATTACTTTTCTTGTCTTGTCGGTATTTTTTTCCGGCATAGACATGGCTTTTGTTGCATCCGATAAACTACAGTTTGCGGTCTCCAGGAAAAGTAAGGGTGTTTATAATTTTATGCTGAACAGCATTTACGCTCATCCCCGCATCTTTTTAGCCACACTAATGATTGGAAAAGTTATTACACTGGTTCTGTTCATCTATTTTACTATACTTGTAACAGTAAATTCTTTCGGCATCTATTTTAATCATGAGTGGATAGGAGCCATACTTATCATAATATCTTCTACATTAATTATTCTTATATCTGATGAACTAATACCAAGAACACTCTTTAAAATTAATCCCAATTCATGGGTAAAAGCTTTTGCAATTCCAGCTTTTATTTTCTATGCTTTATTTTACCCAATTGCGTATCTGTTTATTTTCATATCTGAAGGAATACTGAGACTATTCGGAATTAAATCTCCTCAGCCAAACGATCAGACATTCAGCAGAGTTGATCTTGACACGTTTGTAAAAAAGAGCATCGATGATCTGTCAAGAGTGAACGAAATGGATTCAGAAGTGAAGATATTCAGAAATGCTCTGGATTTTTCATCAATGAAATTAAGGGATTGTATGGTGCCAAGAGCTGATATAGTGGCTGTCAGTATCGAAACAGATATAGATACACTTAAAGAGAGATTCATTGAAACTGGAATTTCCAGAATACTGGTATTTAAGGAGGATATAGATGATATAGCAGGGTATATACATATGTGGGAGATATTCTCACATCCGAAAGACTGGACAAAAAACATTGCATCAATTTCATTCGTACCGGAGAGTATGCAGGCAAGTAAGCTTATGAGCGACTTGATGCAGCAGCGTAAAAGTATCGCTGTTGTAGTGGATGAATTTGGCGGAACGTCGGGTATCGTTACCATGGAGGACCTGGTAGAAGAGATTTTTGGCGAAATAGAGGATGAGTACGATGTTAAATCTAAATTCGTTAAAAAGGAGTCAAAAGGTCAGTATGTACTTTCAGGTCGTGTAGAGATTGATCATCTTAATGAAATTTATGGCTTGGAAATACCTGAATCTGATGAGTATTCAACCGTTGCAGGATTTCTTCTTCATCACACACAACGGTTTCCTAAAACATACGAAACCGTTATAATAGGTGACTATACATTTAAAATTCTAAAGGTTACAGACCGCAAAATAGAAGTAGTCCGTCTGATAAGTGACAACAGCAAAGAGATTGAAACATCAGACGAATAATTAATATACACTTTTTTAGACGAAAATAACATACTTATCTGCTTTATTTTTACTAACTTCGTGCCCTAATTTGAACAAACATATATTTTAACGATTAATTGAAACAGACTAATAGATATTTAGATGGCAACTTTACAAAACATCAGAAATAAAGGACCACTGCTGGTCATTGTTGTAGGAGTAGCACTGCTAGCCTTTGTCTTAGGAGACCTTTTTAGTTCGGGATCTTTGCTTGTTGGTAAAGCAAGGGATAGAGCTTTTGTTGTAAACGGAGAAGTTATTACAACTCAGGAGTATTCCAACAAAATTACCGAATTTGAGGAATTCCAAAAAATGATCAGCGGACAATCTTCACTCGATGAAAACATTTCATTACAGATTCGTGAAGCAGTTTATCAACAAATGGTTCGTGACAGATTGCTTGAAGATCAGGCAAGTGATCTCGGACTGGTGGTAACTAAGGAGGAGATAAATGATCTGGTTCACGGACAATCTATTTCACCTATTTTACAACAGCTGCCTTTTTTCCTTGATCCTCAGACAGGGGTGTTCAGCCGTACAGCATTAGTCGAGTTTTTAAATGTAATAAATACTCCAAGTGCTAATCCACAAGAACAGGTATTAGTGGATCAGTACAAATCTATGTGGTTGTTTATTGAGAACATGGTAAAGACTCAGCGTCTTGAAGAAAAGTATATCTCTCTGCTTACTAATTCAGTTATCGTTAATGATGTAGAAGCTAAGAAAACTTTCGACCTTTCACAACAGAATGCTGATGTAGAGTTTGTTATGAAGAGTTACTTTACTGTTCCGGATTCTACTGTAACAGTAACTGATAAAGAAATAAGAGATTTTTACAATAAAAATAAAAAGTCTTTTAAACTAGAAGCTCCTTTAGTAAAGATTTCTTACTTTACTAAAGAGATTCTTCCCAGTGACGAGGACTTTGCTGCAATAGAAGAGCAGTCACAGATTGCATTTACACAATTGCAATCTGCTGCAAATCCTGCAACTGTAGTAGCAGATTATTCCGATACACCTTATCGCGATGTTTTTCTGGGTGAAAACCTGCTAACACCTTCTCAACTTGATTTTGCCAGAACAGCAGATCTGTCCGATATTTATGGTCCGGTACGTGAAGGCGATTCATTTCAACTCTATAAGCTGATAGATAAAACTGTTTCACCTGATTCAGTATATCTAAGTATGATGGCTGTACCTAATTCTACAATGGTAGGACAGGATTCAGTAATCACACAATTCGTTGATAGTATTTATAATGCAATCAGTAGTGGAGAATCATTTGCTGTTGTTGCTAATAGTCTTAATCCTGGTTCTAATGGAGGTGATGTAGGTTGGGCAAGAGAGATCGATCTTCTTCCTTTCGGTAAGGAGATGGTTGCTGCAGCATTCAGTGCACCGGTGGGTGAACCTGTAAAGATATCTCTGCCGGGACAGCAAGTAATATTCCAGGTTGAACAAAGAACAAGGCCTGTAAATAAGTTTAAACTTGCCGTAGTAAATATGCCTGTAGTGGCAAGTGAGAAAACGTCAAATAATATTGACAACGAATTAAATCAGTTTGTTTCAGAGCCTAATGTAGGGCAGAACTTTAACCAACTGGCATCTGAAGCAGGCTATATGGTTATTCCTAATATGTCATTTTCTGCAAATGATTTCTCTTTGGGGCAAATTCCAAGTTCACGTCAGGTAATTACATGGGCAGCTAACCAGAAGGATAAAGGTACAGTTAGAAAATTTGACCTTACGAATCTGAGAATTGTTGCACGTGTGGATGAAGTAATACCTTCAGGTACTACACCGATTTCAGAAGTATCAGACATAATTCGTACACAGTTAGTAAATCAGAAGAAGGCCGAAAAAATAATTGCAGATTTAGAGCAGCAAAACCTTACTTCTTTGGAGGATTATGCAGAAGCAATCAACTCCAGAGTGGATTCAGTCCGTTTTGTTAATTTCACAACTCAAAATATTGTTGGTCTGGGATATGAACCGGTTATTAATGCGGTTTCATCATTTGCACCTATTAATAAAGTGGTTGGACCAATGGAAGGTAATATGGGTGTGTTTGTGGCTAAAGTTGCGAACCGTTCAGAAGGAAGCGTAGCTTATGATGATAAAGTACAAAAAGAATCGATGTTAAACAACAACGCATATAGGTTGCAAATGCAAGCTGTTGAAACTCTTAAGAGTGAGTTGGGAGTTGAAGATAACAGATATAGGTTCTTCTGATTTGTATTAATAAAGAATTCAGATTAAGTGAATAAATAATAAGGGCCGTTCCATGTGGAGCGGCCCTTATACTTATACATATATCAGGAAAAGGAATTAGAAACTAATCTTTCCTGTTTGTTCCAGCTGCA
>JAQUIZ010000077.1 GCA_028683355.1 Fermentimonas sp. | reverse complement strand
CAACAACTTTTTTCCAGTGACTGTCCGACACTTTACTTCTTTTCAGCGGGCGCCATGCTTCGCCAGATCCATTAATAGAGCCTTCACCTGTAATAGCAACATTTTCAAGATTACGTCCTGATATAGGTGACTGACAACGTCTGGTTTCCAGCCCTTCGAAAATTGTTTCTACCAAAGGATAAAGATTTTTGTCAGGAGAAAAAAGTATCAAAGCTCCTTTTTCGAGATGCATATTGATATTTGATTCAAAAACAATAGGACCAGTAAACCATATTCCTTTAGGAACGATCAAGGTTCCGCCACCTTTTTCAGATAAATCCTTCATAGCACTAGCGAATGCTTCCGTATTAAGAGTAATACCATCAGGATTTCCACCATAATCCAACAGACTCACATTTCTGTTTGGGAATGTAGGTCTTTGTACACGAGGCATATCGAATGGCAGATCTTCATATAAATACTCATATTTATAAGATGTGCTATCTGTCGATTTGGTAGCACAAGACATGATTACGAAAGCGAAAAGCAGTAAAAATAAATTTTTTTTCATCTGTTTAAATTGTATAGTTTGTTATATAGTTAAATTTTATCTTATTTTTTGCTGAATATAAACAAATTAAGTCTTTTGAGGAATACAAACAGACGTAATTAAATGGCATTGTAAACTAATAAAACATAAAAATATTAATTTTCACCTTAGTATAAGGGTGAATAATTGATTTTTAATGGGTGCCATTTTGTTAAGTTACATTCCTGTAATTGTTAAATTTGTTTTTATAAGATCTTTAATGTCAGAGCTTTTACCAATAAATAATTCATAATTACCTGGTTGTACTTCCATACTGCCAGTTGTAGGATTCCACCATTCAAGTTGATTAGCTGATAGGTCGAGATTTACAATTTTAGTTTCTCCTGCAGGAATGCTAACTCTTTTAAAAGCCCTTAATGTTTTAATAGGTCCATCTGTATCATTTAACTTTCGAAGATAGATTTGCACTACTTCTTCACCGTCATAATCACTATCATTTTCTATTTCTACTGAAACAGTTAATGTATCACCTAAATTTATTGTTTTATTATTTAATTCAGTAGATCGATAATTAAGGTTTGAATAATTAAGACCATGACCAAACGAAAATAGTGGTTCTTGAGTCATGTATCGATAGGTTCTTCCCTTCATACTATACTCTTCAAAATCGGGTAGCTGGGATATGTTTTTGTAGAAGGTTATCGGTAATCGGCCAGAAGGGTTGTAGTCTCCGAAAATAACTTCAGCAACGGCCGTACCGCCTGACTGGCCGGGGTACCATGCCTGTAAAATTGCATCGCAGTTTTTTACTTCTGCCTCCATGGCAATAGGAGAGCCAGAACAGTTTACAAAAATAACTTTTTTGCCGGCATCATTTAAAGCTTGTATGAAATCTCTCTGAACTTCAGGAAGTTCAATTTCAGTTCTATCTCCTCTGTTAAATCCAGGTAAATTTACTCCCATCTCTTCTCCTTCCAATGCGGGAGAAATACCGCCAACAAAAACTACAATCTCAGCGTCCTTTATCTTTTCTAACGATTTTTCAATATCAATCTCTTTTTTATATCCCAGATCAAAATTAAGCTGTGCATCTCCCATAGTATATTTGAAATTAATCTGGATATCATATGGACGACCTTTTTCTACATTCATCCTATGCGACATTCTTCTTGAACCATGGTTAGCCCTCACTCCTTTAACTTTCTCTCCATCAATAATCAAATTTACCTCACCACATACATAAAAATCAAATTCAATCTCACCATTTTCGTCTGGCGTGAATATACTTTTGTAAATAGCTGAAAAATCGGTAAGAGTCACTCCGGGAGCAAATACCGTAGCTCCTGTAGTTATAAAATTAAAAGGGTTGGAGATCTGATCTATAGTCACAGGTACTCCTGACTGTTCGAGATTATTCCAATATTTAGCAGAAAAGCCGGAGCCATTTTCTGAATAACAGTTGTTAAATGTACTTTTAAACAGAGTTTTTTCTACTAAGCCACAGCCTTCTTCATATATAATCTGGCTGTCGTTTCCAATAGCATTCCTTATACCATCTAAAATAGTAATTGTTCGTTTGGGTGTACCGTTGTAATTTCCCCACTGCATTACAGAATCATTAGCATTCGGACCCATTACGGCAATCTTACCAATATTTCGTTTTAACGGTAGGGTATTGTTTTTATTTGAAAGCAGAGTCATAGATTTTCGTGCTGCTTCAAGAGCCAATATGTCGTGATGTGAAGACGCTACAACAGAATAGGGGATTTTCGACCAAGGTACGTCTGAAATTTCATCCATTTCACCCAGTTCAAAACGAGCTTTCATTAATCGGGTAACAGATTTGTCTATGTCTTCTTCATTGATCAATCCCTGTTCAATGCTTTGCTTCAATGATTTGTAGCTTGATCCGCATTCAAGATCTGTTCCGGCAAGTACAGCAACTGCAGAGGCTGCAGCAGCATCTTTATGTGTTTGATGACCTTTTTCATTGTAAAAATCCGCAATAGCCCCGCAATCAGATACAACAATTCCATCAAATCCCCACTCTTCACGCAATATCTGCATCAACAACTGATTGCTTCCACAACAAGGTTCGCCTTCAAAACGGTTATAAGCACACATTACCTCTTTTACCATTGCATCTTTAACGAGTGTTTTAAAAGGAGGCAGGTAGGTTTCATATAAATCACGCAAAGTTATATTTTCTGCATTATATGAGTGACGATTCCACTCAGGGCCGGAATGAACTGCAAAATGTTTTGCGCACGCATGAAGTTTGTCATATTTGGAATCTTCAGTCCCTTGTAAGCCTTTAACTACTGATAAACCCATTACACTGGTGAGATATGGATCCTCACCATAAGTTTCTATACCTCTCCCCCAACGTGGGTCTCTGAAAATATTAACAGTAGGTGTCCACATTGTTAACCCTTGGTACCTTTTGAAGCTATTTTCCATGGAGCTTTGTGTGTTTTTGGCCCTTGCCTCATCCGAAACAGCAGTGAAAATATCGTAAACAAGTTTGCTGTCAAATGTTGCTGCCATGCCAATAGGTTGAGGGAATACGGTAGCCAGACCTGATCTGGCAACTCCGTGCAGGGCCTCGTTCCACCAGTTATAAGGTTTAATACCCAGTCGTTCTATAGGCTGTGAAACATCTATCATCAGACTTATTTTTTCGTCAAGAGTCAACCTTTTCACCAAGTCTTCTGCTCTTTCCTGAGCGGATAAAGTTTTATCTTTATAACTTTCTTGACCATAACTTGTAACAATAGTACAAGCAATTAATATTAAGGGATAAAATATTTTTCTAATCATTTTTTTTAATTTTTCAATTTAATAAACAAGTACATTCCATAATGATCTAATCTTAGATTCAGGATCCCAGGTTCCATTAAAAGTCCAGATAGCATTTATCTCATCTGGCTTTGGCGCATCTTTCGATTGTTCAAGGTTATTCTTCATCCATTCAAAATTGCCACCTTCACGTTTCAGATTATGCATATATACCCTTTGTCCCCATGGAATAGTATCAAGAACCTTATCTGAATATGCATAACCAATTGGGTGATCGATAATTTTGTCAGACATAGTGCAGTTGAGCAAAAAGAACTGTGCGTCATGATGGTATCGCCCTAACGACACAGGGCTTTTTGAGTCGAAATGAGAGTCAGTTATTACTAATTTTTTATCATAATCACTACGTCCGTCGTGCCATATTAGTGCCCGTCCATCACCATAAATAGAAATACGGGTTGCATAGCACCATCCGCGCGGACAGAGTATATCAACACCCGGACAGCGTATATCAAGGTCTGCATGGTAATACATACCATTACCTTCTGGTGCCCACAAAGCAAGTGCATCATTGCCGTCGGCCCAAACGTTACTGTTTATAACGATTGTACGGGTAGCTCTTCCAAAAACCGACATCTGGTGAGATGTTGTCTCTTCCACTGTGCTGCCATAGTTATTGTAGACTGTTAAACCACTGATAATGCAATCATCTGCACCTTCTAGTAAAACAATTACACCATTTCCAACGCGTTGACCTTTGTATTCCTTGATGGAAATATTACCGGCAAGTTCCGCATGTATCACACGGGTACTGTCTCTGTTTTCACCGACCAGTACAATATTTGGGCGGTCAATAATTACTTTCTCGTTGTAAATACCATTTTTAATCAATATCACATATGATTCTTCCGGGTTTTCTGGAGCAGACTCAATTGCAGCTTGTATAGTTTCTCCTGGTGATACAATAGCATCATAGTTTACTATTCCCCATTTTTTTTTCCAAGCCGGATATCTTGCAAGTACTTCAGCAGGTGCATCTGTGTACCAGCCATAACCAGCCCTTCTTTCAAGCTCAATTTCCGCAAGTGTACTCTTCTTTATTCCATCGCGCCCACAAAAGAAAGGGAATACTGTTTCCAGGTCATAAAAACGTCCCCATAATGGAGGTGCATTTTTATCTTCTACAATTCGAGTGTCGCTTACCCCATCAGAATCAATAAATCTTTCAACTCTTAGACCTTCAACTTTATGCTCTTTAAACCATGCTACAGCGTTATTTACAGCTGCAATAATATCGTCAGAAGGGTTGTCTATTCCCATCAAAAGAAGTGTAATGCCTACAGATTCAGCTCCACTGAAAGATGGCAGTTCATAAGATCGGGCTTTTACAGGTTCGAATGTTTGAAAATGATGTTGAGCACACCAGACTGTTGGTTTGCCATTGTGCATGATTTGAGTTTTTAGGATACATTCTACACCAAGATCAAAAGATTGTTTTGCTTTTTCTTTAGTTTGCATATCTATGTTCAACGAAGCAAAATTCTCATTGTCCGAGAATATATCTTTTAAAAAGTTCATGATATTCACCATAGCATTGTCATTATAGGTGATATGCATAGAATAAGGTACGGTGTTGTCAGTTTGAATCTCATCCTGAGTCTTTCTTACTGGAAAAAACTGTGGCCATCCTCCATTTTGATATTGAGCTGTTAAAATATAGTTCAATCCTTTCTCAAAAGCTTGCTTATATCTAACATCCTTGAAATGAGTATAAACTTTCGCGAGAAACCTTAGTTCTGTAATAGTTGAACTGTTGTCGAAGGTGCCACCAATCTCTGATTTTGTCTGAATATAATACTGTCTTAGTGAATCTGAGAAATGATTATGGTAAGGTAGATTTTTAGCCCATCCACCGTACTCTTTCTGACTAATCAAGACATTCTCAGCCACTCTTTTTGCCTCATCAGAACCATACCATTCAGAGGGCATCCTGGTTGCTACATTTACCCACCTCATTCGCAGATAATCTCTATTTAAATTATTTTGCCTGTCTTGAGCTATAGCAGATGTTACAATCAGCAAAGCAAATGCTAATATAAAATATCTCTTGTTCATATTTTTTATAAATATTGTTTGTTTATAGTAATATCTTTGTTTACAGTTTATTATAGATGAAATTGTCAAAGATGACTTCGCCTTCACCAAATGCAAAAAGACCTGTCTTCAAGCTCATAAAACCACCAAAAACATTATGGTTGAATCCTGTGGCATCAATACTGCGCTCCAGTCTCTTCCATGATTTGGCGTCATGACTGTAGTAAAAGCTGATTTCGTTTTCATCGTTTATGATTCTTAAAAATCCCTGTCTGCCAAATTCATTCTTTTCCCTTATTTTTGCAGAATGGCGGTTATAAACGGTAAACTCTTTTTCATTAACAGAAATACGCATGTTTCCCTGTTCATCGTAAAATAGACACAGTCCTGCCGTAATATCACCCTCTAATTTGTACTCAACCTGAACTTCATATTTTCTGTCGGCCGAATTAACCAGTAGTGGTACACTGTTTGCAAAAGAATTTCCTTCGGCTCTGACGATTAAGCGCTCATCCTTTAGTTTTATACGACTTTCATTAAAATTCTTATAAAATTGCCATTGTAATCCAAGTTTATTACCCGAAAAGTCATCCGATAATCAGGTATCTTTTACAGATCTTTTTCCGGCAGGCAATTGCAGTGCATCGATATTTTTTATTCCTTCCGGAACCCTGAACCAATTGTCATCTGTCCATTCAATAGGAAGCATTAGCGTCTGTCGACCCAAAGTTTGGAAATCTTTTTCATAAGCATGGTAAATTATCCACCATTGACCATTTACATCGTCAACTAATGTACCATGTCCCTGACACCACCAGCGGTCAGTACGACTCTCTGTGTGAACTATAGGGTTGTAGGGAGAGTTTTCCCAAGGTCCGAATGGTGATTTAGAACGTGCCGAAACAACCATATGGGCTGTAGCCGGTCCGGCAGTTCCACCTTGAGCTACTGTTTGGTAGTAGTATCCATTTCGAATAGTTGATTTAGGAGATTCAAGACAGTAGCATTCCGTACTCCATTCCTTTGGGTATTGCAATCCATTGTAATTATGATCAGGTAAGCTGTCAGCAGATAAACCATCATTTGTTAATCTTATGGTACTTCCACCTGACAGGTAGAGGTAGCGATTTCCTTCTTCATCTGTAAAATGTCCAGGATCGATAAATCCGCTAATTTTTGTGTCAATGGGTTCAGACCATGGGCCATAAGGAGACTTAGCGGTAACCACCCATATCTTCCGGCCTGCAGGAAAATAGATATAATATTTGTCCTCATATTTTATCAGATCGGGTGCCCATATCGGTCCCAAGTACTTATTCAGAGCATGAGAAATGCGTTTCCAGTTAATAAGATCGGTTGAATGCCATACAAGCAATCCCGGTAAATATTCAAAGGATGAGTGTGTCATGTAATAATCATTTCCATCCCTTAGAATTGTTGGATCAGGGTAATCACCTCCTAATATCGGATTATGGTAATTACCAGATTCTTCTGCTGTAAGTTGATTGTTTACAATTGAAAAGCCAAGTATAAACAATAACATCCAAATTGTTTTTTTCATATGTTTATCATTTCATAGAATTTATATAATGTATAAGCATTTCCATGTTTCGGATGTACTCGCCTGTAGAGATGTACAATTGATCAGAGTTGTCACGATACGGCGAAGTGTCGGTTTCATCCCCAACAAGGGTTGAAGCATATTTACTAGTCAACTCTTGTTTTTGCCCATCTCCTATATACGGGTTACTAATTGAAGCATGTTTGGTTAACCAACGGTTTTGTTCATCTAATGCATCTTTTATATCATTAACCAGTTTATCATTAACTTGCATTTGAGGATCAGTCTTGTTTAAATCAAAAAAATTCTGTGTTTTGCTGTTATCTTCAAAAATATCAGCTCTTAAAGGTGAGTTTTTTACTGCTTCTTCTAGTGGTAGCTGAAGAACACGCTGATAATCATTCTTTAGCTGTTCAATATCTATTGTACATATCCCTTTATAGTGTGCCAGCAAATTTTCGTTGTTTTCGTCAATATAGTATTTGCCATATTTCACGTTCGATCCCATTCGATGCACATATACAGGATTGTTTGTTTTAATATCAATATACATTGGATGTGTTCTTCCTTGCTCTATTCTATCTTCCGTTAGTTTTACCTTTTCCAGCCATTTGATCGCATCCGGTATTCGTGTGAGGAATTTACGATCTCCGGTAAATTGATAAAATCTGAGCAATAGCATTGCATTCGTGAAAGTAGTAGTAGGCATAAATGCAGCAGGTTCGTATGTTCTTGCTCCTGCTGCTTTCATGTTCATATCGAGTTGTTGGCCCCAAGCCCCACATTCATCTTGACTGATAAGGTAGAAATTCATACCCCGATAAATAGGATCCAGGAACCTTTCTTCTCCGAGGTATAGATAGCACTGAATCAAAAAATGAATATTTTCCCAAATCACGTCATCATTAAAGGTATAAAAAGATGTATAATCTGGATTCCCATGTTTATTGAAATCATATTTCAATGGATATCTTTGTGGCCAACCACCATTAGGGTACTGGCTTTCCAAGATAAAAACAATCGCTTTATCTAATGAAGGTTTATATGAAGGGTCAAGCTTTTCTAAATATATTCGTAATAAAAATCGCGCTGCATCAGATGTAACATCATCGTCGAATGTTGAATTCCCATAATAGTGCTGAAACTCTTCAAGTCTCCAGCCATTTTTTCCGATAGTGCTGTACCACTTTTTAAGTGAGCGGTCACCGGCAAAGTCGATCATATAGTTCCAGCCACCATGTTGACTTTGTCCCCAAATGATCGCATTAGCTGCTTTTTGAGCAGCATGGTAATAGTAAGGATCTTCAGTTGCATGGTACGCGTCAAGTAACAAGTGACCCATACTCACTGTTCCGGGATTTTGTATCCATATCATACTTTCATAAGCTTCCATCTCTCCCCATCTTCTTGACATATCAGGTAGATAATACCAAAGATATCCACCATTTGTACTGACTTTGTCAACCATATATTGAGTTGCTTTCAACATGGTCTGTTCTATTTCAAGAGTAGTTCTTTTTTCTTGTGGTAATGCAGGTATAGACATAAGAAACATAACAAGTAAGATCTGCAGGTATTTGATAAAATGCATGATTAAATAAAATAAAGGGTTACCGAAGAGTGTAATATCTCCGGTAACCCTGATATGATTTTTAACAATATACTATATTCTTAATTATTAGGCAAGCCATATCCATTGGTTACATTTCCTTTAGACTGGTCTATTACTGTAACTGGCATAGGATGGAAATAGCGGGGAGCCATATTTTCACGTCCTACTATTCCATCCAGTATAGCGCCATTAAACATGGCAACGGCATTGGGATCGTTCCATATATTGATTCCCCATTTGACTTTAGTATATCCGTCAGCCTCTAAAGCTGCTGCTTCTGCCCCGTTTGGATCAATGTATTTGTAAAGACCTTTAATTGCCAGATTCTTAGCTGTGGCTGTATGTACCGAGGCACCCCAGTTATATATTCCCCTCCATCCAGGATATAATGCCGGATCGGAATCATTTGGAGCTTCCTGTGTAACCACTGCTTTGCTGCTACCGCCTATTTGCACATACTTTGTCCATACATAGTTGGAGATTGTTCTGCCACTCGGAAATGTATAATATCCGTCATTCTCAAGTCCTTCTGCCATATCTTTCATCTGTTGACGTACAGCTATAGCTCTTTCGTTGAATTTGCCGGAGCGAATCATATCCCATCTGATGTCTCCTTCTCCCAGCAATTCTAATTTGCGCTCTTCATAGATTGCATCCAGTAAAGCTTCACCTGATAGTCCTGAAATATTATGATTCGTATTCCCGAATGCTCTGCTGCGAATTTGGTTTACCAAAGAAATTGCCCCTGCATTGTCATTTCCTTGAATAGCTTTTGCTTCGGCAAGCAGCAGCATTGCATCTGACATTTTCATCACTGTGTAGTTCATGCCTGAAGAACGGAATGTTGCATTTGGAAAAGCTGGTACATCACCCCTGTTCTGATCCCACTTATTGATACTGGGTCCACCACCTCCGATACGGGTACCCACACCAAGCGGAACCAGATCTTCACGACCTGTCGCTGCATTACTGCCGGTTACAACCATACTGACATCACGACGTTTATCTCCAGGATCATATGCGTTATAAAAGAAGGTTGGAATTATTCTTATTGCAGCAAAAGTGTTTATAAGTCTTTCCGCTGCATTATTTGAACCGGGCCGCCCCATACTATAAGGATGTTCTATGTTGCCTGCTCCTGCGAAAGTACCTATTTCAAAAAGTGATTCTTCACTGGTACGTCTGGAATTAATCTCCTGCCAGTGTTTTTGGAATGGATTATTTGCCGGTCTATTGTCTGTTGTGATCAATTTTGCAGTTCCTGGATATGTATTTATCGCGTTATTCAGGTATTGTTCTGCAATTTTGATATAATTCAGATAGTCTTTTCTACGTGCATATACACATTCGCCATCATCGGCTCCTTTATAATCAAATTGCACATCGCCATATAAATCGGGAATATCTGTACGAATGGTTTGCCATCCACCTGCATGAAGGGCAATCTCGCCAATAAGGGCATTTGCATAAGTGCGGCTAAGACGTTCTACCGTAATGCCCCCCTGTCCCAATACATACATCTTTCCTTCAACAGCTTTCAGATCTTCTATAATCTGATCCATGATGTCAAAGCGAGAAGTCAGTTCATACTCTTCGATAAACTTGTTTTCGTATCCAAACGGAACATCTCCAAAATGACGTACCAGCTCCCATGCACAAAATGCCCTTAAAGTTTTGGCTTCACCATAGAGTTGGGTCCACTCTGTTGGGGCATTTCCTGAAGCATCCGCTTGGTATTCGCTCTTGGCCGCGATTAGATCGGCAATACGTGCCGAGCGGGCAAGCACAATGTTTAAAGAATTGTACTGCGTTGCCCTTGAGTCGATTGTTGTAGCACCTGGTTGAAGTCTGGCTATCACGTTGTTAGCGGTTGGGAATTCGCTCATATATTCAGCGTCAGATCCAAGTGGGTCCTGATAGTTATAATTGCCGCCGTGTGCAGCGTTTCTTCGGTATTCAGCGTATGCATAAGAGAGAGTTTTAAAAGCCTCCTCTGCCGTTGACATAACAAAAACATCGTCAGATTGACCGGGATTTGTAGTATTCAGATAGTCGCTACATCCAATTAAGATGCTTAATAGAATTGACAGACTTATATATGTTATTTTTTTCATATTAATCATTTATAAAGTTGTTTATTAAAACGTAGCACTTAAACCTATAACAAACTGCCGAGAACGTGGGTATGTTCCCCAGTCAAGTCCTGGAGTCGGGTAGCGTGCTCTGTCGGGATCAGTATTCACTTCCGGATCAAGTCCCGAATATCCTGTAAGTGTAAAGACATTGTACATTGTTCCGTATAGACGCAGATTACTCATATTTATTTTACTAATTATCTGATTTGGGAATGTATATCCCAAAGTCAAAGTATTAAGACGCAGGTATGATCCGTCTTCAACCCCTATTTCAGCAACATATCCCTGTTTTAGGTATGTAAGTGGTAAACTTGTGTTAGCATTCGCTGCATTCAGCTCTTCCGGAGTAGTAAGGCGTTTTAATATTCCGTTTTGCAACTCATAAAGCTTATATGAATTGTTCACAATATCCATCCTGTTTCCATATAAACCTCCCCCTTTTTCTCCACTGAAGAGTGTTGCAAGTTTATTGGCATTGTAAATGTCATTACCATAGCTCCAGTTGAAATAGGTTCCCAAGTCTAAGTTTTTATATTTAATATTAATATTAAAACCTCCTGTATGTATGGGGTTCATATTCCCAATTTCAACATAATCCCTCTCGTCAATTACACCATCCTCAAATGCGTCATGAAATTTCGGCAGACCAGGATAAGCATACTGTCCTTCAGGAACAAGGCCTCCGTGATATGAGACAAATGAACTGGCCAAATCGGCTATCCCCTCTTTTAATGTATACATTCCGTCAGAAGCGTTGTAATTGAAGTCCTCCGGTGTGTAATAGCCTTTGCCTTCCATTTTGTATCCCATAACAATACCAACCGGCTTGCCTAGTTGCAAAGTATAATCTGAGTTAGGGATACCTGACTGGAAGAAACCTGTACCGTAAGCACTTTGGAGCCCTTCAGAGAGCTTATCAATATTACCTTTATTAAAGTTGATATTAGTGCCTGCTGTGATATTCCAGTCCCTGTTATTTAACAGCACTCCGGAAATGGAGAATTCTATCCCTTTATTGCTTGTTTGTCCAATATTGGCAAAACTGCTCGTAAATCCTGTAATCGAAGGGATATCTGTTAGCATAAGGAGGTCTCTTGTGGTGTTTTTATATAAATCAATTGTTCCCCATATACGGTTATTTAATAAGGTGTAATCAATACCCAAATTTCGGGTTATTGTTGTTTCCCATTTCAAATTACGATTGGCCATCTGAGCAGACGCCAGATCATATGCAGGAATAAGCGTATTGCCTATTGCATACTGATTTAGGATATCTGTTTCTGCAGCCCATAATTGTGACCATTGGTCTGAACTGATAGCGTCATTACCTACCTCACCGTAAGAAAAGCGTAGTTTAAAGTCATCCAGCCAATCAATATCATTCATAAAAGCTTCTTCAGAAATACGCCATGCAAGTGCAGCGGCCGGAAAATATCCCCATCTGTGTTCAGGTGAGAAAGTAGATGATCCGTCAGCACGGAAAGTGGCAGTAAACATATACTTGTCAAGGAGCGAATAATTTAATCTGCCAAAATATGATAGTATCCTGTCTGGAGTTGTTACTCCGGAGGAGATGCGTAGATTTGCACCATACTGTGAAATCATCGCAAAAGCATTTTCTTTTGTAAAATTAGCGGGATATTTATCTCCCAGTATTCTCATAAATGAACCACCGGAGTTTGTAACTTCCTGACCACCCAGAATACTTATTCTATGGATATCGTTAAAAGTCATATCGTAGTTCAGCGTGTTCGACCAGCGCATTCTCCAGCTGTCACCTTTTCTATAGTCTGCATTTCCTGCAAACAACGCTTTGCCCTCGCTATCTAAATAACTCTCCTCGTTGCCGAAAGGTGTTGGACCTCTCCAGTTTTTATTTTGTGAATACTCCCGGCCTAATGTCAGTTCGGTTCGGTAAATTAGGCCATTTATTATTGTCCAATTTAATCCTGCCGTGCCACGAATTGACTGGTCAATAGACAGATATTCATGGTCTCTAATTACTGCTGCCGGATTAAACAAGTCATCCATTACAAAATTTTCCTCTCCTAAAGATGCATCCAACAGGTAAGAAAGATCGCCTTTAATATCAGAAGTTGCGATAGGTCTGAATCGGTAAGCACCGGAAAGAGAAGAACCAAAACCACTTTGAGTGCTCTCATTTCCCATAGTTTGTCTATCAGTGTATCGCACATCGAGTTTAAAGCCAAGATTGCTACTAATCTGCTGATCCAGTTTAAACGACGCAGAGGCTCTCTTTGTAAAGGAGTTTAGTTTCATTCCATCTTCGTCTAAGTAGTTTAGAGCAAAAAGTACTTTTGTCCTATTGCTACCTCCTGAAACAGTCAGGTCGTGATTGTGTGAAAAAGAGCTGTTGTAAACTTCTTTCTGTAGATTGTAAGCTGATACGTTTTTATAAGCATCAATCCCTGAAGAGTTATTGCCGGTATAAGTACCAATCCCGAAAAGATGTTGAAATGGAGTGGTGTAAGTAGTTCCAAAATAAGTGTCCAATAGTCCCCATTTATATACCAAATAATCGTAAGGATTTAATGTTTCCATATAACCGGATGGAGTGTTTAGTTTGGCGTAGCCACTGTAGCTAACCGTAACTTTACCCTCTTTTCCCCTTTTAGTGGTTACAAGTATTACCCCGTTTGCGCCTCGAGCACCATATATAGCTGTTGAAGAAGCATCTTTCAGTACATCAATACTTTCTACCATATCCCCTGGAATATCATTAATGTTACCAGGTATCCCATCAATCAGCACTAGCGGATCGTTGCTTTGAGATATTGAACCCCCTCCACGTACACGGATAGAAATTTCTGCATCAGGGCGTCCATCTTGTGAGATAACATTTACACCGGGTAGTTTTCCTTGCAGTGCCTGAGCCACATTTGTTACAGGGGCAACTGTTATGTCATCACCTCTTACTGATGCAACAGAACCAGTGAGATCTCTCCTTCGCTGCGTTCCATATCCTATTACTACCAGCTCATCCAGATTTGATATATCCTCTTCCATGATTATGTCAACAATGCTGCCTGTTATAGATACCTCTATTTCTTTCATTCCGATATATGAAACATGCAGTGTGGTTGCGTTACTTGGAATAAGCAGAGTGTATTTGCCATCAATATCTGTTGCGGTGCCAATTTTAGTTCCTTTTACCATCACTGTGGCACCAATAACAGGTTCTCCTTTTGTATCATTTACTGTCCCGGATATTGTTCTTTCCTGAGCCATTATGCTTAGTGAACAGAAAAACATCAAAAACAATAAACTTAAGGCTTTTTTCATTCTCGTTTTTAATTCATTCATACTTATCGTGTTTATTTAAGTTAATAAAA
>JAQUIZ010000076.1 GCA_028683355.1 Fermentimonas sp. | reverse complement strand
AATGAAACTTATATCAACAATAATTATTCTTTCAATTTTTATATCAGGTTGCACATCTTTATCAGAAGAAAGCTTAACTAATTATGTAAACCCTTTCCTGGGTACAGCTACTTTGTGGGAGACCGAAGACCTTGGCTATGAACGTACATGGGATGAAAGAACCTGGGGTGCAGAGGTATTTCCGGGATCATCACTCCCTAATGCCATGGTTCAACTCAGTCCGGTAACTCAATTCAGAAGCGGTGCCGGTTATCAGTATGAAGACACCGTAATTTATGGCTTTGCTCACACTAATAAAGGACACTGGAACCTACTTCATTTACCAATACTTCCTGCAACGGGTGAAGTAATCCCTTCAGATTACGCATCGGGATATAGTCATGATAATGAGTCGGCAAGTCCCGGATACTACCAGGTATTCCTTGAAAGATATGGCATTAATGCAGAGCTGACATCAACTTTAAGGTCTGGTTTTCACAGATACACTTACAGTAATAGTTCTGATAAAAAACTTATTGTTGATATCACACGTACCAATAACAGAGTAAGGGAATGGGGTATACAAAAAGTTGATGATAATACGTTTACAGGTTTTCAGGACGCAGAAGGTAAAATTTATTTTTATGCCGTATCAAACTACCCTATAGATGAAATAGATCAGATAAAAAATGAACAGCACGAGGTATCTGTTGTGAGTTTTGGTGATAGCGACAATAATGATCCATTGGAGCTAAAGATTGGGTTTTCATTTGTAAGCATTGACAATGCGAGAGTGAATCTTGAAGAAGAGATGCTAAACAAGAGCTTTGCACAGGTTCAGAAAGAGGCAGATGACACTTGGAATGACCTGTTGTCTAATATTAAAGTAAGTGGTGGAACAGAACGTGAGAAAGGTCTGTTTTACTCCACTCTTTACCGTTCATTTTTGTGGCCTGCACTAAGAAGTGATGTGAATGGTGATTTTACTGATGAGAATGGAGAAGTTGTAAATGAGGGTTTCAGATATTATACAAACCCATCATTCTGGGATGATTACAGGAACAAACTTGTGCTTCTGGCAATGGTATCTCCCGATGTAACTACCGATATTATTAAATCCATAACAGATAAAGGTGAAAAAAGAGGCGGATATATGCCTACATTTTTTCATGGAGATCACGCTTCGGTGTTTATTTCGGGTAGCTGGCTCAGGGGAATAAATGATTTTGATCTTGAAAGAGCTTACACGCTTATTTTGAAAAACGCTACTGTACCAGGTCGCGGTGGAAGACCATATCTTGACGAATATATTGAAAGAGGCTGGATTGCAGAGAAAGATACAACAGATGTTCCTTTCTGGGATGAGTATAAAGCAGCAGTTACCAAAACAGTTGAGTATGCTTACGACGATTATGCAACAGCTCTTGTTGCCAAGGAGCTTGGAGATACAGACAATTATGAACTTCTTATGAGTCGCTCCAATAACTATAAAAACCTTTTTGACCCTTCAACCAGCTTCTGGCGTGGTAAAGTGGATAACGGAACCAATGAAGGAAAGTGGATAGAAGACTTCGATCCGTATTACGCTTATTTTGCATATATGTATCGTGAGGCAAATGCCTGGAATTCACTCTTCTTTGCACCACATGATGTGAAAGGTATGATTGATCTGTATCCAAGTCATGAGGCTATAGATAAGAAGCTCGACTCTCTCTTTACTGAGCCGTGGAATGGGGTTGAACTACACAATATGACCGGATTCATGGGAAACTATTGTCATGGCAATCAGCCGGGGCACAGCATTCCATACACCTATTACTTTATAGACCGTCAGGAAAAAGCACAGTGTGTACTTGACAGCATCATGGACAGGTTTTATGATATGGGAGCTGAGGGACTTGCATATGCCGGTATGGATGATGCAGGTGAAATGTCGGCATGGTATGTTCTGAATGCAATCGGACTATATACATACTCACCAGCTGATCCGGAATACATTGTAACTGTACCGCTATTTGATGAAGTGGAATTCAGATTGGGAACCGGAACAAAATTTACTATAAGAAAAGAGGGTCAGGGTAAAAAGATTAATCAGATAACCTATGGTGACGAAGTAATTGATGGCTGGTTTATCACACATGACAAGCTTGAACAGGGAAAAGAGTTGGTAATAAAAACAGAGTAATTTAATTACATTACTTAATTTTTAATTTAACTAATTCGGCTCCAGTCGTAGCGATTGCCTCCAAGACGCTTAAGCTGCTGCTTCAGCACCTCATGATCAGGCAACTCAAGAGAAGGGTCATTATCAATTAACTCTTCAGCTATTTCACGTGCACGAAACAGTATATCATTATCCCTGACGATATCAGCAATTCTGAGATCGAAAGGGATTCCGCTTTGCTGTGTTCCCTCCAGATCGCCGGGGCCTCTTAATTTGAGGTCAGCCTCAGCAATAACAAACCCATCATTGCTTTCAGTCATTATCTCAATCCTTTTACGGGTATCTGCCGACAATTCATATGGGGTAATCAACACACAGTACGACTGGTCGGCTCCCCTCCCCACTCTTCCCCGTAGCTGGTGAAGTTGAGATAATCCGAATCTCTGGGCGCTTTCTATTATCATCACACTGGCATTTGGAACATTAACGCCAACTTCAATAACGGTTGTGGATACCATAATATTTGCTTTACCCGACACGAACAGTTGCATTACTTCATCCTTCTCGGCAGGTTTCATCCTGCCGTGCATCTTACAGACAGCAAACTCCGGGAAAGCCTCTTTTATATGCTCATAACCCTCTTCGAGATTCTTAAGATCAAGGGTTTCACTCTCTTCAATCAAAGGATAAACAATATAAACCTGGCGACCGGAATTAATCTCCTTGCGAATAAAGTTATATAGTTCTCCCCGCTTTTTATCGAATCTATGCACTGTCTGCACCGGCTTTCTCCCGGGAGGCAGTTCATCGATCACAGATACATCCAGATCACCGTAAACAGTCATAGCTAAAGTACGGGGTATAGGTGTGGCAGTCATCACAAGTACATGTGGCGGTCTGTGGTTCTTCGACCATAACTTAGCCCTTTGTGCTACACCAAAACGATGTTGTTCGTCAATAACAACAAATCCGAGATTTTTAAATTGCACAACATCTTCGATAAGTGCATGTGTACCTATTAAAATATTTATCTCACCCGATTGCAGTCCGGCATGCAGTTCCTCACGCTCCTTCTTCTTAGTCGACCCGGTCAGCAATTCTACACGCAGATTCATACCAGACAGCATTTTATTGAATGTCTCGAAATGCTGAGATGCAAGTATCTCCGTAGGTGCCATCAGACATGTCTGAAAACCGTTATCCAAAGCAATCAGCATACACATGATAGCTACCAGTGTTTTGCCGCTGCCTACATCCCCCTGCAGCAAACGGTTCATCTGTTTACCTGACGCAGTATCCCTGCGAATCTCTTTTACCACTCTCTTCTGTGCATTTGTCAAAGGGAAGGGTAGATTTTTCTTATAAAAGGAGTTAAGGTTCTCACCTACCCTGTGGAATATAAAACCGTTTAATTTCCCTTTTCTGTCAGATGCATATCTGACTATACTTAACTGAATATAGAAGAGTTCTTCGAATTTCAGTCTATACTGAGCATCCCTCAGCCTAGCCGGAGATTTTGGGAAATGTATGTTCTCAACTGCATCGTGAAATGACATCAGTTTACCCTCTTTTATCACGTCAGAAGAAAGTGATTCAGGCAGTTCCTCTTTAATTAACCCAAATGTATTCTCAATTATCTTCTGCATCGCTTTTGAATTGAGATAATGATTCTTCATTTTCTCAGTTGTATTGTACATTGCCATTAGTCCCTGAGGTAAATCAGAATCATTTAGAAAGGGATCAATTTCGGGATGAGCAATATTCCACTTACCATTGAAAAGGTTTGGTTTACCAAAAACGACATACTCCTGATTGAGTTTATACTTACCTTCAATAAAGCGAATACCCTGAAACCAGACAAGATCGATAAAGCCGGTTCCATCCGTAAAGTGAGCTACCAGTCGCCTTTTACGTCCTTCTCCAAAAGTCTCGAATGCAGTAATTTTGCCCTTTAGCTGTATAAAAGCCAAAGTATTGTCTATTTCATGTATATAATAGAAGCGGGTTCTGTCGATGTAACGGTATGGATACCATCTTAAAAGATCTCCGACAGTAAAAGCATCAATCTCTTTATTAAGAAGTGCTGCCCTTTTGGGACCAACTCCCGGAATAAACTGAATTTCTGTCTGGAGGATACTCATAAACTATCTTATGCAGGTTTTTTTTATTTACCTATGATATGCAAATATAAACAAAAACGAGGAATAGTTCAACCACCCCTCGTTTGATAAATTATCTGATATGTTAATTAAAACACTATTACATTACCAGGCAAAAATTGGATATTTTTTCATTGTAGAATTCACCTTTTCGCGAACTGATGATACAACTTTACTATCTTCAGGATTAGCCAGTACGTTATCTATCATCTCAACAAACTCTCCCATAAGATCTTCTTTTACTCCGCGAGTTGTGATTGCAGGAGTACCAAAGCGCAGACCTGAGGTCTGGAAGGGTGATCGGCTATCGAAAGGTACCATATTTTTATTTACTGTAATATCGGCATCTACCAGCAGATTTTCTCCAACCTTACCTGTTAGTTTCGGGAACTTAGTACGTAAATCCACTAGTATTATATGATTGTCAGTGCCACCTGATACAACATTATAGCCCAAATCTACGAAAGCCTGTGCCATAGCATCGGCATTTTTCTTTACCTGCTTCTGATACTCTTTATACTCAGGCTGAAGTGCTTCGTGAAAAGCTACTGCCTTAGCTGCAATAATATGTTCAAGGGGACCTCCCTGCATACCGGGGAAAACAGCCGAGTCTAGCATTACTGACATCATTTTTATCTCTCCTTTTGGAGTTTTAACACCCCAGGGATTTTCAAAATCCTTACCCATCAAAATAACACCACCACGAGGACCTCGAAGTGTTTTGTGAGTTGTAGATGTAACTATATGAGCATATTTAAGAGGATTATCGAGTAAACCGGCAGCAATTAAACCGGCAGGGTGTGCCATATCAACCATGAATATTGCGCCTATCTCATCTGCAACATTACGGATACGGGCATAATCCCATTCACGTGAATAAGCAGATGCACCTGCAATGATTAATTTAGGTTTTTCATTACGTGCAACCTGTTCCAGCTGATCGTAATCTACGTGCTGATCATCTTCCCTAACATTATATTCCAGCGGGTGGTACATTAGTCCTGAGAAATTCACAGGAGAACCATGAGTAAGGTGACCTCCGTGAGAAAGGTTTAATCCCAGGAATTTATCACCTGCTTTAAGACATGCTAGAAATACTGCCGCATTTGCCTGCGCACCTGAATGAGGCTGAACGTTTGCCCATTCTGCGTTAAACAACTGCTTTAACCTGTCAATTGCAAGCTGTTCACTAAGGTCAACTACTTCACAGCCGCCATAATATCTTCTTCCGGGGTACCCCTCGGCATATTTATTTGTAAGTACAGAGCCTGCAGCTTCCATTACCTGCTCACTAACGAAATTTTCTGAAGCAATCAGCTCCAAACCCTTTAATTGACGCTCTCGTTCCTTCTCGATAATTTCAAAGATGTGCTTATCTCTATTCATCTGATTCTGTTTAAAAATGACGTGCAAAAATAGTGAAGTTTACTCACAAACCGAAGTTATTGATGCTTCAATTTTTAGATATTCTGAATATACCAATTATATATATTTTTGACACCTTCCTCAACTTCGATTTTATGCTTCCATCCAAGATTGTTTAATTTGGTAACATCTGTTAGTTTTCTCATTGTGCCATCAGGTTTTGAATCATCAAATAGTATTTCTCCATTATACCCGATTGTCTTTTTGATAAGATATGCAAGGTCATAGATTGATATCTCCTTTCCGGTACCGATATTTATATGACAGTTTCGGATATCCTTTTTATCGGTGATTAAATCTGCAAAATCAACTTTCTCCATTATAAATACACAAGCATCTGCCATATCTTCACTCCAGAGAAATTCTCGTAATGGTTTTCCTGTCCCCCATAGTTTAACACACTTATCAGAGATTCCATATTTCCCCAGAATTGCAACTATTTCCTCTTCACTGTTTTCGCCTGTAACCTGCTCAACAGGACGAGCATTCAAATCCCTTTTTATAGTATCCCAGTCATTGTTCATCAATGAACCGGAAAGGTGTATTTTCCTAATCATTGCGGGTAGAACATGACTCTTTTCCAGATCGAAATTGTCATTTGGCCCGTATAAATTAGTCGGCATAACCGCAATAAAGTTAGTACCATATTGAATATTAAAGCTCTCACACATTTTTAATCCGGCAATCTTTGCAATTGCATAAGGTTCATTTGTATATTCGAGCGGACCGGTAAGCAATGAATCTTCGGTAATAGGCTGAATCGCTTCCTTTGGATAAATGCATGTACTTCCCAGAAATAGAAGTTTCTTTACATTATGACGATAACTCTCTGCGATTACATTATTCTGAATTTGCAGGTTTCTGTATATAAAATCAGCTCTGTAATTGTTATTGGCAATTATACCTCCCACATGCGCTGCAGCCAGAAAAACAAAATCCGGTTTCTCCTCATCGAAAAACCGGGATACTTCATAACTATTCATAAGGTCGAGCTCCTTGTGTGTTCTGCCAATAAGGTTTGTATAGCCTTTCTTTTCCAGATTTTTCCAGATTGCAGAACCAACCAAACCACGATGCCCTGCAACGTATATCTTTGACGATTTACTAATCATATATTTTTTCTTTTAATTTTTGTTTTTATCTATAATCTGATATTCAAAAATAAAAATGTCAAAATAAAGTATTAAGTTACATTGTAAATGTAATATAAAAATTGCTGATGATAAAATAATACTATAATTTAGCTTTCAGAAATTTATAAATATACAATATGAAAAAAGTTATCTTAACACTGTTATTTACTATTGTAATACTAATGAGCGCCAGAGGCCAGTACAACAACTATATCAGGTTATCAGGTGACATTGGCATAGTTACAAATAGTGAGCGTGATAAAAAGTTCGGAGTTGGGGGAACAGTAGCCTGGCTGACTGTGGATAATATGATTTCGAATAATGAATTCAACTACATATCACTTAGTATGAAAGGATTCAACAACCCGTATGGAGAAGGTAAAATCCTTTCAAGCATATTGAACGACGCTGATGATGCTTTTAATTATCTTATGCCACTGGTTGGCTACAGATTCACTCAGAGAGGTATTGAAGATGGCTTTTTTATTGAGCCTCGTATAGGTGCAGCATTCGGAGCTAATTATACAGCATTTGCTTTCGCACCATTAGCGGGTTATTCATTTCAAAACCTTGAGTTCTCTTTTTTCTTTGATATGGCCTTCGGCTCTAAAAACAGTGCCATTAACAATAAGAATTTCTTCACACCTGGATTGAGTATAGCTTATAACTTAGGCTTATAAAGATTTACTCCCCGTACATTTGTTTATAATAGTTCATGTATTCACCACTGGTTACATGATCCAGCCAGTCTTGATTATCAAGATACCATCCTACAGTCTTTTCGAGTCCCTCTTCGAATTGGAGAGAAGGCTCCCAGCCAAGCTCGTTCTTCAGTTTGGATGCATCAATAGCATATCGAAGGTCATGCCCTGCCCTATCAGTTACATATGTGATAAGTTTTGTTGATTCACCTTCTGCCCTTCCCAGCAGATTATCAGAGACCTTCACAATAAGATGAATAAGGTCGATATTCTTCCATTCATTCAGTCCTCCTATATTATAGGTGTCACCCCTTCTGCCTTCATGGAATATTAAATCAATAGCTTTAGCATGATCCTCAACATACAGCCAGTCTCTGACGTTTTCTCCTTTTCCATAAACCGGCAAAGGTTTATTGTGACGTATATTGTTGATGAAAAGGGGGATTAGTTTTTCAGGAAATTGGTAGGGTCCATAATTGTTGGAACAGTTAGAAATAACAACAGGTAAACCATAAGTATCCCTGTAGGCCCTTACAAAATGATCGGAAGAGGCTTTAGATGCAGAGTATGGCGAGTGTGGGTCATAAGAGGTTTTTTCTGTAAACGGATGCTCACCAAACTCCAGTGATCCGTATACCTCATCAGTGGATACGTGATAAAAAAGTTTATCGCTAAAATCTTTGACCCAATATTCTCTTGCAGCCTGCAAAAGATTAAGTGTACCCATTATGTTAGTACGGGCAAATGAAAACGGATCTGTGATTGAACGGTCAACATGACTCTCAGCTGCAAGATGCACTACAGAATCGATATCATATTTTCTGAAAAGATTTTGCATTTCAGAAAAATCACAAATATCAGCTTTTACAAATGTGTAATTAGGCTTATCCTCTACATCTTTCAGGTTAAGCAAGTTGCCGGCATAAGTAAGCGAGTCAATATTGATAATTTGATACTCAGGATAATTGTTAAGAAATTGTCTTACTACATGCGAACCTATAAAACCGGCTCCTCCGGTAATTAAAATATTTTTTCTTCCCATATTACTCAAAGTATTTGTATTTTTTGTTTTATGTTTCTGTTTCACTCATCGAAATAAACATAATTAAAATCCATTATTGGATTATTCTTATCCTTCTCCGACAGAATTATATCTTCTTCAGGCAACAACCAATTAATATTTAATTGGCTATCATCCCACTTTAATCCCTCTGCATAATCAGGAGCATAATAGTTGTCACATTTATACTGACATACAGCATAATCACTCAATACTACAAATCCATGTGCAAAACCACGTGGAATAAAAAGCTGGTGCTTATTTTCATCTGACAACTCAACAGAGACATGCTTTCCGAATGTTGGAGAATTATGTCTTAAATCTACAGCAATATCCAACACCTTTCCACTAATTACTTTAAAAAGTTTTGCCTGAGCATATGGTGGTTTCTGAAAATGCAAACCTCTCAATACCCCATAACTTGATCTGCTCTCATTATCCTGAACAAAAACAGTCTTGCTCACCTTGCTTTCAAACTCTTTTTGTGAAAACGACTCGAGAAAATAACCTCTCTCATCAATGTAAAGAGTGGGCTTAATTATTATCAGCCCTTCAATTTCGGTTTCCTCTATATCCATAAGTTTCAATCCATATCTATTAATCGCAATAGATACTGACCATATTGATTTTTTTTCATTGGCTCTGCTATACGTCTTATATCATCTTTTGAAATCCATCCGTTGAGCAGAGCTATCTCTTCAAGACAGGCAATCTTCAGTCCTTGCCGTTTTTCCAGTACTTCAATAAAAGTTGAAGCTTCCGAAAGCGAATCATGAGTGCCTGTATCAAGCCATGCAAAACCTCTGCCGAGTAGCTGAAGATTCAATTGCTGCTTGTTAAGATACATCTCATTAACTGTCGTTATTTCAAGTTCTCCACGATCAGAAGGTTTTATCTTCTTTGCTATATCAACAACGCTGTTGGGGTAAAAATACAAACCTACTACAGCGTAATTTGACTTTGGATTAACAGGTTTTTCTTCTATCGATTTTACTTTATTATCTTTATCGAATTCAACAACACCATATCGTTCAGGGTCATTTACATAATACCCGAATATTGTAGCTTGCTCACTATTTTCGGTATTTGCTGCCGCTTGCTGAAGCATTAACCTGAAACTCTGACCGTAAAAGATATTGTCTCCAAGAATCAAACAAACCGAATCATTACCAATAAATTCTTCCCCGATAATGAAAGCCTGTGCTAATCCATCAGGACTAGGTTGTTCGGCATATTCAAAATTTACTCCATAATCGGTGCCATCACCTAAAAGGCGCTTGAATCCCGGTAAATCAGCCGGTGTTGATATAATAAGTATATCTCGGATCCCGGCTAACATTAAAGTGGAGATGGGATAATAAACCATCGGCTTATCGAATATCGGTAGCATTTGCTTGGATACTCCTTTGGTAATGGGGTATAACCTGGAACCGGAACCGCCGGCTAATACAATGCCTTTCATATTTGTTTAAATATTTTAGTTTTTACAAAGATATAAAAAGTTATAATAAATCAGGTCTTAGATTTTTTGTACGTTCAACAGCCTGATCATGCCGCCAATCCTGAATCTTTTTCTCATGCCCCGACAGAAGTACATCCGGTACTTTCCACCCCTTATATTCTGCCGGCCTCGTATATACCGGAGGAGCCAGCAAACCATCCTGAAATGAGTCAGACAAAGCCGACTGTTCATCACCAATAGAACCGGGAATTAATCGAACAACTGCATCAGCAATCATTGCCGCAGCGAGCTCACCTCCGGTTAACACAAAGTCGCCTATTGATATTTCACGGGTAATAAGGTGTTCCCTTACCCTGAAGTCTATACCTTTATAGTGACCACATAGAATAATAATATTGTTCAGTAACGAAAGTTCATTTGCAGTAGATTGTGTGAACAGCTCCCCATCGGGAGTAGTAAAGATCACCTCGTCATATTCACGTTGAGATTTCAAATAAGAGATTGCCCTGTCTATAGGCTCAATTTGCAATACCATACCGGCCTCACCGCCATACGGATAATCATCCACTCTCTTATGTTTATCCAATGTATAATCTCGCAGATTGTGCAGACCGAACTCTACAAGGTTCTTATCCTGAGCCCTTTTTAAGATGCTCTTATGAATAGCACCTTCTATCATTTCCGGGAGCACTGTTATTATATCAATCCTCATTTTTCAAAATTACCGGAAATAAAACTCTTTACAAAATTATGCCTTCAGGAATTGTAGAACCACTTTGTTGTGTTCCGCCCTCACCTTGCATGACATCTTCATTTGTAATAGTTCTCTGAACACGTTTAACAGATGTTCTAAGATCACCAAACCGATAAGTTACACTCAGATTAAGGTTTCTCATTGGGTTGAGAAATACACTTTTTTGAGTAAAGCCTTCACCTCTGGTTGTGGATGAAAACTCTCTATACTCTGAGAAAAGATTTTGAACATTTAAAGACAAGTCCAGTTTTTTATCAAAGAAACTTTTTTGCATGCTGAGTGAATAAAAATAGAATGGCGACTGCTCTGTTTGTAGTTGTACACGGTTAAGAAAGAGTCCACCATTTGCACCAACCCTGAGATCTTTTGGGAAAGTAAAAGTTATCCCACCAAAGGCGCGGCCGGAAAACCCGCTGTTTCGCAATTCACTATTCTGAGTACTTTGAATATCAGTATAATTAATTCCTCCATTCAGATATGTACGTATCATATCACTTGGAGTCCAGCTTGCATAAAGATTAGTGCCTACAGTATGGTTACGCCCAATATTTGCATATGTATTATGTGTTACTGATTTTTCTATTCCATCTTCCACATTCTGAACTATAAAACTATACGGAGTAACAGCATTTTTGGCAAAAGAGTAGCTTAATGTTGCATTAAAATTCAGTTTCTGAGAGAATGCCCCATAATTTATATTGAAATTATGTTGTTGTTCAGAATCCAGATTAGGGTTACCATAACTAATATTATTTGGGTCTACATCATTTATATACGGATTAAGATACCATATACCGGGACGTGATATTCTCATATTATAACCACCTCTGAGTGTTTGAGTCATTCCTATCTGATAAGAAAGAGTTGCTGAAGGAACAAGGTCAAAGAAGTTTGTCCCAACAACTGTATCTAATTCAACACTCATAAAATGTATGTTTTGTTGGGTATGCTCAGCTCTAAGGCCAAGTTTCACTCCTATTTTACCACTTTTATAACTATATCCTGCATATCCCGAAGAGATGTTCTGAGAGTGGTCCAGATCATTTTTACGTTCTAAATCAGGCTTCCAGGAGTTGTCTGTTACATCAAAAAATGTATGGTCAGCACGACTTGAATTATCCCTGAAGATATACTTTAATCCTGTCTCGATGCCATGTTTCACGTTCAAAGGATTCACATAGTCAACTTGTATTGTATGTTCATCGCCACCTGCATCATTAACACTCCTTAATCGATATCCATCAGGATAATAGAAGAAACCAACGGATTCATCAACTTCATATTCACTGTCATACTCACTGTCATTTGGACTTCTCTCGTATCGGTATGAACCGGTTAGCATCTCTCCCTTCTTTTTGAAGCTGCGCTGATAATCAGCAGAAAGGTTTATGCCTCCATAATTATTTATACTATTACTTTTTGAAGTATATGAGTATGGCAGTGCTTCGCCTGAAATAGCTCGCTGGCTTGATAGTGAGTTGAATTTACCACCAAATCGTGATACAGAGAGATTAAAAAGATTAAGAGTATCCGGCTCAAAACTCATAGAACCGTTCAGAAACAGTCCCATGCCATTACTTTCAGCAGTGCCATTTTGTGTCAGAGTATTTAGTGGAAAGGGAGTGAATTCTTCTCTTGAGGAACTGGTCTCAGACTCAGGCTGCTTTAATTTGTAATAGCCTGCATTTCCTGTAAAACCTAACTTCCCATATTTTGTTGCTAAATACAAATTGCTTCCATAACCTCCAAATGTATTTGCATTTGCACCCACAGATCCTGAATAACCATCATCAACTCTTTTATCAGTAACAATATTAATAATTCCTCCAACACCTTCAGCATCATAACGAGCTCCGGGATCGGTAATTACTTCAATATCCTTCACGCTGTTTGCAGGCATGCTCTTTAAAACTTGTGAAGGGTTTGATGAAACCATATTTGAAGGCTTCCCATTTACATATATCTTGAAATTAGATGAACCTTTAAGCTGAATTTCATCTTCACCGTCAACAGTCACAAGTGGCACTTTTCGAAGTAGATCGAGTACATTAGAAGTTGATGCTTCCGGATCGTCTTTAGCGCTGTATGTGAGTTTATCAATCTCCACTCTTACCAATGGTCTCTGAGCAGTAACATTTAGTTCATCAAGTTCTGTGGAAGACTCTGACATCTTGATATCACCAATTTCGTAAGTTCCGGTAGCTGCTGTAAGATCTATTGTCTCTTTGACCTGATCCATGCCAACAAAATTAAAGTTGAAAATGTATTTCCCTTTCTCAAGTTCTGTTGAAAAGCTGCCATTCTCTTTTGTTGCAAATTTCCGGAAACTGTTTTCCGGAGCGTCCTCAGGCGCTACTGCAATTGTTGCATATGGCAGAGGCTTACTGTCTGCTGCTGATATTAACCTCCCGTTCACTGTAATATTTTGAGCGATAACTGCTGATGTCAACAGAATACTCATGACAAATACAAAAGCTTGTTTCATTGTTTTTAATGTGGTTTTATTAGGTTCTTAACAAGTGAATATATGGATATATACGTAAAAGTAAAATAAATATGAATCCGATTTAACAGACTGTCATCTCATTAATCATTTTTAACTACAAACTCATAGATAACTACTTCGATTTCAGCCTGCCACTCTTTCGAAGTTGCTGGTCGAGCATCCATTGAATCTGACCATTAACACTTCTGAATTCATCAGCAGCCCATTTCTCGATAGCCTCCATTGTTTCAGAGTCCAATCTCAAAGCAAAATTTCTGGTTGTCTTTTCTTTTTTTGTCATCCTTTTACTGCTCCATTCTTACCTAGTTCAGTAAGTATATCATTTAAATATACAGGATTTTGTGTTCCTATCAAAACACTTTTCCCGTTTTTTAAATCTATTTTCAATCCCATCCGGCCTTTCACTGTGTAAGCTACAGTTCCTTTTCTTTTTTTTCTGAAACCCCAACCACCATATTCAACGAATGGTTTATATCTGATAATACTAAGTTTATCAACATTTCTCCAATCAAAAAATTTATATCTCCATTGAAAAGGAAAGTACCTTAGATAAATACCCTCACTATTTATGAAAGTCTGAAGTTTACTCAGTAATGCCAAGGGAAAAGAGGTCAAAAGAATCAGAACAGCAACTACAACTAAACCAATATCGCTCATAGGCTTATCACCAAACGGTTCATCAAAGCCAATCTGTTTAATTGTTCCGGCTATAAATATAATATTGATAATCAACAATATTACCCAAACAAGAGGGCTCTGGC
>JAQUIZ010000222.1 GCA_028683355.1 Fermentimonas sp. | reverse complement strand
AGACAACTAAAATCACAGTTCAGTCGGCCATTCATGCCGATGTAGCAAAAGTTTGGGAATACTACAATCAACCGGAGCACATCACCAGATGGAATTTTGCCGACCCCCTGTGGCATTGTCCCAGTGCCACAAACGAGCTACGCGTAGGCGGCAGATACGTTGCGCGCATGGAAGCAAAAGACGGCAGCTTTGGTTTCGATTTCAGTGCAATCTACACCGAAGTGATAGAAGATGAAAAAGTCGCTTACAGACTTGATGACGGTCGCAATGTTGAAATCATATTCGATAGCGAAGATGGTATTACATTCGTAACCGTAACCTTCGATGCAGAAAATCAGAATTCTGTTGAAGTACAGAAACAAGGCTGGCAGGCGATATTAGACAACTTTAAAAAGTATGTAGAAAAGTGAATGATTTACTGTTCAATATTTCCGTGAATAAGTAAAATAGCACTATAACATACATAAACATGGGTTTCAGGGAAGATAAATAATAACTTCTACAAAAGAATCCGACTAACTTCAATTAATTTGATGGTTAGTCGGATTTTTCATTTCCCCTTTCGTCAGTCAATTATCACTCACTCTTAATTATTGTTGTCCATATTTAACCTCTCAACTAATTTATTTATATGATATAAGTCAACATGTAATATCTGTCAAAATATGTAGCAAATACTTCATATAATATTAACCGGTCTGTAACATTAATTCAATTTCTTTGCACGCAAATAAAGGTTATTAAAAGTTTATATATTTTATGAAAAGAAAGCACAATAAGCATCTTGTTCTCAGGATGATAGCATTAATGTTGTTTACTGCCTCATTTGCAGTAGCACAAAATAAAACCATATCAGGCAATGTTACAGATGTCAGTGGTATACCATTAATAGGTGTTAATGTGATTGAAAAACAAACGACTAACGGAACGGTTACAGATTTAGACGGAAACTACAGTATTAGTGTTACTGACGGTACAACAATTCTGTTTTCGTACATCGGTTTTCAGCAACAGGAGATTCAGCTGGATGGACAAAGCGAAATTAACGTGGTCTTGCACGAAGATTCTGAACTTCTCGGAGAACTTGTGGTAATAGGCTACGGTACGCAACGCAAAGTGAACCTCTCAGGTGCGGTTGATCAGGTTGGCGTAAAAGAGCTCGAGGCAAAACCGATAAACAATATTTCGCAGGGCCTGCAAGGCATGATACCCAATCTCAATATAGATTTTACCAGTGGTGAACCAGGTCAGGCAGCCAGGATAAATGTTCGGGGAATGACTTCCATCAATGGAGGCACACCTCTTATTCTTATTGATGGTATTGCCTCAGATGCCAACGAGTTAAACAGAATTCTTCCGGAAGATATAGAAAGTATCTCAGTATTGAAAGATGCTGCCTCTGCCGCTATTTACGGGGCAAGAGCAGCATTCGGGGTTATTTTAATTACCACAAAAACAGGCCGATCTGATAAAATTCAGGTTGACTATAATAACAGCTTCACATGGAAGAGACCGTCAATCCTTCCCGAGAAATCTTCAGATCCATATATATATCTGAAGACAAAGAATATTGCAGTGCTTAATACTCCATGGAGTGGTGGTCACGTTGCAAGTGATGAAAGACTCGAATGGGCAAGACAGAAATCAGATAATCCATCTATAGATCCGGTTAGATTAAATCCGATAGACCCGACTCAATGGGAGTATATGGGAAACCGGGACTGGACAACTTACTTCATTGATAAATACACATTCTCCAATTCTCATCAAGTAGCAGTATCCGGAAAAACAGATAAAACTACATTTTATTTTTCAGGTGGTTACGATGATGAAAACGGTATACTGTCCAAAATAGTGGATAATGATTCGTACGACCGGTATAATTTCCGTATTAAAAGCAGCTTTGATGTAACTGATTGGTTCACATTGTCAAATAACACATCATATGTATCTACTCAACGAGCCAAACCCTCACACTTCTGGAATTCAGATATGTCGATGTTCTATAATCTCGCACCACAAGATCATGATGTAAATCCTGATGGCACATGGGCAAACAATTCAGCCGGCTGGTTAATGGCCAGACTAAAAAACGGTGGTGAAGATATCAGGAAATATGACAGGATTCAAAGCACGTTTGGCGGAGAGTTCAGCCTTCTTAAAGATCTGCTTAGAGTAAATGCAAATTATTCGTTCGTTAAAGGCACTGAAGATTATAACTACTACGAAACTAAATATCAAATAGGTTACGGACCTGAAGATATTCGTGAAGAAGGAAGCAGTAGTGCTTACAGAACATTTGCAACAGATTATTTTAGCGTAATAGATGTTTTCGGAACACTTAACTTGCTGAAGAACAGGCATCAGTTTACTGCTATTCTGGGTTTTAACCAGGAGTATAGTCGCTACAACTGGACTCTCGCCGAAAGAGAAGGGCTGATATCCAGTCAATTACCCACTATCGGACTGGCCACCGGTCAGATGAATGTGAACGAAAGTTTCACCGACTGGGCAATCAGGGGTCTTTTCTATCGATTGAATTATATCTACGACAATAAGTATATTGTTGAATTAAACGGCAGATACGATGGCTCTTCACGATTCCCTGCTGATAAGCGCTTTGGATTTTTCCCTTCCTTATCTTTAGCATGGAGGGTTGATTCAGAATCATTCTTTGAGTCTCTGAAAGATACAGTAAGTAATTTTAAATTACGTGCATCTTACGGTTCCCTTGGAAATCAACTTGTTGGTGCATACGGATATATCCCGTCAATGAGTTCAGGTTTAGGAGGATATCTTATCGATGGCAGCAGACAGCTAACAGTATCAACACCACCGCTTGTTTCGGCGAACTACACATGGGAGACAGTTGTAACACAAAATGTGGGCCTTGATCTTGGTTTTCTTAACAACAAGCTTTCATTGGTTGCTGACCTTTACAGAAGAGATACAAACGGTATGCTTGTGCCGGGTAAAGAACTGCCTGCAGTTTTGGGAGCATCTGCACCACGTGAAAATGCAGCTGATATGAAAACCACCGGATGGGAAGTGACACTTTCATACAACAACAATTTTAATCTTGCCGGTTCCCCGTTAAACCTGTCAACACGCTTTATGCTTTCAGACACACGTTCATGGATCACCCGTTTTGATAATCCCACAAACCTTCTTACACAATATTATGTTGGTCAGGAACTTGGCGAGATCTGGGGATTACAAAGTGATGGCTTATTCACTTCGTATGATGAGATTGCAGAGCTTGATCAGTCAGAGATTATTCCCTGGGGAGCATTGGATATCATTCCAGGATGGCCTAAATATATAGATTTAGATGGTGATGGGCGCATCACAAAAGGTCTCAC
>JAQUIZ010000221.1 GCA_028683355.1 Fermentimonas sp. | reverse complement strand
TCAAGCCTAAAACAATCTTACGTTATAGCATAAGCGTTCTTTTAGTGGGAATAGCAATTGGCATTTATCTTACATTAAATACCGGATGGCCTTTAATTATAATAGGTTGTTTCGGTATTATAAGTGCTACTATGTATCACAAATTCAAGTATATCGCTTTAGGCGACCTGCTGATATTTGTGACATACGGACTATCTATCCCGCTTGGAGTTGCATTTGTTATGACCGGTGAGCTGATCTGGACAATACTACTCGTGAGTATACCCGTGGGATTGCTTGAGGTTGCTATTTTACACGCTAATAATACACGTGATATAAAAGAAGACAAAGAGGCAGGTATTAAAACACAAGCAATGATTTTAGGCCTGGAAGGTGCGCAAGTTACCTATCAGACTCTATTGCTTGCTTCCTACCTGTTGATAGCAATCCTGGTATCAGTTGAACTGCTTCATCCAATTACATTTCTTACACTTATAAGCTTTCCGCTTGCAAACAGAAATATAAAAACGATGAAAATGGCTCAACATAACGATTTTGCTCCAATTCAGTCACTGGATAGTAAGACAGCAAAACTTCTTCTTCTTTTTGTGTTTCTGCTCTCAGCAGCAAACTTCATAGCTCCGTTTATATAACCAACAGCTTAGTTACTATTTAAGAAAAAAAATAAAATAAAAAATCAGTCTAAATAATATGAAACCTAATTTTAAGGAAATAGACATCAAATCAGCCGGATTTTATAAGTCGGACGTCGACGAATGGGCTGAAAAAAATGAAATAAAAGCCGATTGGCATACACCTGAACAGATACCTGTAAAACCGGTATATACCAAAGAAGATCTTGAGGGAATGGAGCATCTCGACTATGCAGCCGGAATCCCTCCCTTTCTCCGCGGACCCTATTCAACGATGTATGTTATGCGTCCCTGGACAATCCGTCAGTATGCAGGATTCTCCACTGCCGAAGAGTCAAACGCATTCTACCGCCGTAACCTTGCGTCGGGGCAAAAAGGTCTTTCTGTTGCATTCGACCTTCCAACTCATCGCGGCTATGATGCCGACAACGAGAGGGTAGTGGGTGATGTTGGTAAAGCAGGTGTTTCAATTTCTTCTGTTGAGGATATGAAGATACTTTTCGACGGTATCCCGTTGAACAAGATGTCAGTATCCATGACAATGAATGGTGCAGTTCTTCCTATTCTTGCATTCTATATTGTTGCAGCTCAGGAACAGGGTGCCAATCTTGATGAGATGGCAGGTACCATTCAGAACGATATTCTCAAGGAGTTCATGGTTCGTAACACCTATATCTATCCACCTGAATTCTCGATGAAGATTATTGCAGATATTTTTGAATTTACATCACAGAAGATGCCTAAGTTCAACTCTATCTCAATTTCAGGATATCACATGCAGGAAGCAGGAGCTACAGCCGATATCGAGCTGGCATATACACTTGCTGACGGTATCGAATATCTGCGTGCAGGTATGAATGCAGGTATACCTGTAGATAAGTTTGCACCGCGACTCTCATTCTTCTGGGGTATCGGAATGAACCACTTCATGGAGATTGCAAAAATGAGAGCTGCACGCTTGCTATGGGCAAAGATCCTGAAAAGTTTAGGTGCTGAAAATCCTAAATCAATGGCATTGCGTACTCACTCGCAAACTTCAGGCTGGTCACTTACAGAGCAGGATCCGTTTAATAATGTTGGTCGCACCGCCATCGAAGCAATGGCTGCAGCACTGGGTCACACACAATCACTTCATACAAATGCTTTGGATGAGGCAATTGCTCTGCCAACCGATTTTTCTGCCCGTATTGCAAGAAATACACAGATCTATCTTCAGGAAGAGACCTATATCACTAAGCAGGTAGACCCATGGGCAGGTTCATACTATGTTGAATCTCTCACACAGGAGCTTGTAGATAAAGCATGGAACCTGATTCAGGAGATTGAGAAGCTTGGTGGTATGGCTAAGGCTATTGAAACCGGACTTCCAAAAATGCGTATCGAGGAAGCAGCTGCACGCACACAGGCAAGAATCGACTCAGGAGTTCAGGCTATTATTGGTGTTAATAAATATCGTCTCGATCAAGAAGATCCAATCGATATCCTTGATATTGATAATACTGAAGTTAGAAAACAGCAAGTAGAGAGACTTACTAAATTAAAAGCAGAGCGTGATAACGAAGCTGTTCAAAAAGCACTCGATGCAATCACAAAATGTGTGGAAACCAAAGAAGGTAACCTACTTGAACTTTCTGTTGAGGCAGCCAGAGTACGCGCTACATTAGGTGAGATTTCGGATGCTTGCGAAAAAGTAGTTGGACGTTATAACGCAATAATCAGAACAATTTCAGGAGTGTATTCATCAGAATCAAAAGGAGATGCAACGCTCGATGAAGCGCGTGCACTCACCGATAAATTTGCCGCACAGGAAGGGCGCAGACCAAGAATTATGGTAGCCAAAATGGGACAAGACGGACACGACCGTGGTGCTAAAGTTGTAGCAACAGGTTATGCCGATTGTGGTTTCGACGTAGATATGGGACCACTTTTCCAGACTCCCGAAGAGGCAGCCCGTCAGGCAGTTGAGAATGACGTGCATGTACTTGGTGTTTCTTCACTTGCTGCAGGTCACAAAACACTTGTTCCACTGGTTATTGATGAACTCAAAAGACTTGGAAGACCTGATATAGCTGTAATCGTAGGAGGAGTTATACCAGCGCAGGATTATGACTTCCTTTACAAGGCAGGAGTGGCAGCAATATTTGGTCCCGGTACCCGCGTTACCAAATCAGCTGTTGATATCATGCACATCCTTATGGATGAATGATGAAAATCTAAATTCCGCTTTCGGCTTACACTTATTCAGAGGGTTTGTCGAAAGCGGATTTTTATTAAATTTTTAAACAGCCGCAATAGATACTATCTGAAACCACAGACCCGTCTGCTTTCTTAAATGCAATGTAAGTTTCGATAGAATCTCCATTCCAGTCATCAGGCAATTTGATTTTAGTAGTTGAACTACTCCTCTTTCCTGCGTTAATGTCATGTATAGCAGTTTCTTTGTCACAGTTGTAAACAAGCACCATTACCTGATCGTCACTACTTGCATTCTCTTCAGGTGTCGGATCCCAAGTGAATTGAACCCCTTCTTTTGTTATAGTGACGTTTATTTCCTTAACAGGGTATAACTGACCTCTCGAAACAAGAATATTAGGAAAATCAAGCTCCTCATCTGTTACTCCCGTTTTTACACCATTTACCATATTGTAAGACATAGCAGCGTTAAAAGCACTCAGTCCATCAATAGCATAATCCTTAAATCCAATTCTTATCAAGGGAGTAAAAGTCCCCAGAAAATTCTGTATAATA
>JAQUIZ010000075.1 GCA_028683355.1 Fermentimonas sp. | reverse complement strand
AAAAACCCTGCTTAGACGGTACAGAGAATAGGGAGTATTAAACTTTATGCTGAAGATTTACACTGGCACTAAAGAATGGTATCATCAAGAATGACCCATTTCAAGAATACCAAATCAAGCTAAAACAAACCAATCGCACATTCCTGACAATAGATGAAGTAAAATCTATCATGAAGCAAGAACTTCCTTATGAGCGGTTGGAACTAGTTAGGGACTTGTTTCTTTTTGCAGTTTTTACGGGCATTGCTTTCGTGGATGTGAAGAATTTAAGCAAAAGCCATCTGCATACAGCCGTTGATGGTCACCAGTGGCTTCGATTTGAAAGATGGAAGACCAAAGAAATGAGCAACATCCGGCTTTTTGAAGTTCCCGCAAGACTGATTGAGAAGTACAGTGATCCCAAAAGAGAGACATTGTTCCCGATGTTAAGCAATCAGAAAGTAAATCAATACCTGAAAGAAATTGCTGAAGTTTGCGGAGTTGAGAAGCGAATCACGTACCATTGCGGACGGCACACAATGGCCACGACTATTGCCTTATCTAATGGTATGCCGATGGAAAGCCTTGCTAAATTATTGTGACATAAGAATATTCGAACGACACAACTCTATGCTCGAATTACAGATACTAAGCTAAATGCGGATATGGAATCGTTGGAGGAAAAGTTGGCAGATTTCCGGTTATAAGTATTGCTTATATGTAACTTTCTCTATTTTGGGACAAAATCACCGCTTTTATAGAAAAGAGCGGTATAATAATCCCTCTGAAATTTGAAAAAAGCATGGATGCTTCAAGCTATAAATCCTCTACCTTGTCCGTATTTTAATGGTGGTTATTTTAATATCCGTTAAAATAATCTGATATACATAGTGGCAAATTGAATTATTCTTCTTATTTTTGTAACCGCCATTAAGATAATGGGTATTAAATAATATGAGATATGAAGTTTTATAACAGAGCAGCGGAGTTAGAGATATTAGCCCGTACATTGGAGCAATCGAAGAAAAGTTCTTGCTTTACGGTTATGGTTGGTCGCCGTCGTATCGGCAAGACCTCCCTTTTACTGGAATCTGTAAAGGGACAGAAATATCTTTATCTTTTTGTATCCCGCAAGAGCGAACCGCTCCTTTGTGAGCAGTTCCAGAAAGATGCAACGGATGCGTTAGGATTGCAAATATTCGGTACTATTACCCGGTTTAAAGACCTTTTCGAGCAGTTGTTGATTTTTGCCACAAAGGAACATTACACGCTTATCATTGATGAATTTCAGGAGTTTGATAATGTAAACTCATCCATATTCAGCGATGTTCAGAATCTTTGGGATCAGTATAAGGATAAGACTAAGATCAACTTTATTGCTTCCGGTTCTATCTATTCGATGATGATGAAAATTTTTGAGAACAGGAAAGAGCCGCTGTTTGGTCGTCTTTCCTCAAAGATAACACTGCAACCTTTCGCCGTTAGCGTAATAAAAGAAATCTTGAATGATTACAACCCGAAATATACATCGGAAGATCTTCTGTGTCTGTATATGCTGACAGGTGGAGTTCCCAAATATATCGACCTATTAATGGAAGCCGGAGCTGCAACAAAGGACAAAATACTGGATATGGTTACACGTCCTGATTCTCCCTTTATCGGGGAAGGCAAAGAATTGCTTATCTCCGAATTTGGGAAAGAGTATGGAACCTATTTCTCTATCCTACAGTTAATCGCTTCGGGAAAAACTACCCAAAGTGAAATAGATTCTATTATAGGGAAGAATACCGGGGCATATTTGGTCAATTTGGAGAAGGAATATTCTCTTATTACAAAGAATAAGCCTATGTTCTCGAAGCCGGAAAGCCGAAAAGCTCGTTGGAGTTTGAATGATAACTACCTTCGTTTCTGGTTTCGGTTTATTTATCCGAATCAGTCATTGATTGAAATGGGAAAATATGACTTGCTTCGTGAGACCATTGATAAGAACTATGAGCAATATAGCGGTTTCATTTTGGAAAAATATTTCCGGGCTAAAATGGCAGAAGAGGAGAGGATAACCGCCATCGGTAGCTATTGGGACAGCAAGGGCGAAAATGAAATCGACCTGATAGCCCTGAATGATTTGGACAAAACGGCTATTGTTGCCGAGGTAAAGCGCAACCCTAAGAAAATTGATATGGCTTTGCTTCAAGCGAAAGCTGATTCTATCAAAAAAGAGCTTGCAAAATATGAGGTTGAATTAAGGGGATTATCTATGAATGATATATAAAGCCCGGTGCAAGGTGCAAGTATCTATATAGATAAGCTTGCACCTCGCACCGGGGGTAAATATTTGATATACAGCATAGTTGTATATTCAAAAATAAATAGTCGAGCCTTAAAAAGCCCATTTTTATATGGTTTGTAAAATTATACTGTCCCTGATGGGGTGAAGTTGCTTGTTCAGGAACACAATTATCTTTTCAAGGAAGAGCCAAAAAGATGACCTCCACTTGTTCATCATCCTTCTTCAATGATTGATACGATAAAACGCTTCGACTCAAATTCAATACCAGGCAAGCCTTGCTAACAGAAACGCAACGATCTTGAACGAGATCTTCTACAATTAAGCGTTTCTGGCAAGGCGTTAGAGCTTTTTTTCGATAATCTCCCTGGCTATGTCAAGTTCCATCGCTAAGTTTGAATACATGCGTTTGAGACGACGGTTCTCTTCCTCCAATTCTTTTACACGCTTCATCTCGGTGGCATCCATCCCCCTGTAACGTTTGGCCAATTGTAGAGTGTGCCCTTACTAATACCGTAACTGCGGGTAAGCTCTTCCAAACTAGAGCCTGTCTCAAATTTCTTTAATACTTCGGCGATCTTGATCGCACTAAATTGTTGTTTCTTCATTCTGACATCTAAATTAATACTTTTTTTTCTTTTTAGTCTAATTCTTAGATGTACTGAATACGGGGGAGCTTACAACTTGAAGGCAGCTGAATGTTTTATTCTTTATTTGTTCATAACACAAATAAAAGCTTTTTTATTTGCTTAGATAGTGGTACAAATTACGGGGTATATTGTATAACATACTGATTTTGAATATATACATATGGCATTTGTCATTTCAACCCAACGTTTGGGTGTTAGAAGCAATCGGCCTTCTCCATTCCTAACGGTATGGAATCCCATACGGTTAAAATTCGGGTTGTTGACTTGTTTCCAAATCGCTAAGAAATCTACTGTATAATAGGTACTCATCCAACGTATCTTATCAATTTTTCAGACTTATGGGGTATTAGTATGAATATCCTTCGTCCTTCCAAAGTGCTTTGAAATGATGAAAAACCTTTTGATGAACTCCCCAAATGCTTGGAAAGAGAAAAACCGGAACCTTATTTCTGATTCGTTAGGAACTTCTCCAAAAGGGCACATTTCTCATTTTCCAGTTCGACTATCCGTTCATATAACTGGTCTTTTTCCGAATAAACTTCTGCTAACTTATCCAAAGGATTAAAAGTTAAGTTTTGAGTACTAACATCCTTATTTTGGATATAGTCATAAAAATAATTACTATTTTCCGGTAGAGAATTATCAGTCATATTTCGGATAAAATCTTCGTTGATTTCCAGAGCTTTAGCGTATGCTGCTATTGTTACATCATCCAGTTCCTGACGTTTTTCCAATTGCGATACGGCTTGTTGGGTAATATCCAATTCCATGGCAATTACTTCTTGTTTAACGCCTTTGGCTTCCCTGAGCCGCTTTACATTTTTACCTTGATGGATACTCTTTTTATCGTTTTCCATATTATTTATAACTATCTCAAGTTGAATTTCTAACAAAGATAATATAAAATTAAAGAGAATGATAATTTTATGAAAAAATTATATAACTTGTATGCTTCCTTGTACAATACATTTTACAATTGTAGGTTTTCTGAATACGCTTGTGCGAAACATTCCAGTTTAACACAGGATTCCATTGTTTTTTTATTCATTTGCATCATTAAACGATGGCTGCCTGCCAAGCAGACCCATCTCAAAGTTACAACATTCTCCTTTAGAATCTCAAATAGATTAACAGGAGTAAAGTTACAAATAATATCGAAAACTTAAACAAAATGCGAATGAAAACATAGAAGTTAAAAAGAATGAGTATTTTTGTACTGTTAAATACGGTACAATTTACATAGCGCTTTTTTTGGTTTTCTCACAGAATCCGCAAAATTCAAACACGAGACCGAAGAATGGAAGCCTCTTTTTTATATCACCGCACATACATCAGAGCCCCATCGAAAAAGATTCCACAAGTTCCATTATTGACTTGTTATATTGTTGATTTAGAGTCGATATTAGGAAGAGGGTAGGGAGTTGAAAAACATCTTATCCCGACAATTAAAGAATCGATACCTCTCACGCACGGTTGTCTGTTACCGCACCGGGTTTCACCTACCTGAAAACCATCTCTTCTCATGTCCAGTACCTGCCGGAAATACGAATTTTTATTCTTAATGATTGTCGGCAAATACTACTGAATAGACATTCTTATGTAAGCCCGCCCCACGTAGGGTCGGGAAAAGCCTGACCTAAGTATGGATATAGTCCGTAAATAGGTCGGGGAAGGGTTGTTCCCGGGTCGTAATTATCTCGTTTTCGGGTCTTATCTGGGTTTTACCAAAGTTCTTGCGTCTCTATAAATTTATAGGGTTAGTATAGAGTTTATATAAGGATGATATAGAGTTGCATAAGCCTTGGTACGGCGTTGGTAGAGACTTGCACCCTGCCGGTTGTTGTTCCTCCCGATAGGGGGATACAAATATAGATAAAACATTATTTTAAATCAAGTAATATGAAAAGTAAATATCTGAAAAACAAAAAATTGATCATTCCTTTATGGAACCTTTTTTTATGCGTATTCATCGTTGAATTAGCTGCCTGCAAAAGCGACAATGATGTGGGCGGCAAGGAATTCGATCCGTCGAAAGATGTGGTAATCACTGCGTTTTCCCCCGACAGCGGTTCTGCCCGCTCCAAAATGTTCCTTTACGGTGAGAATTTCGGAACGGATACGACCAAGATCTCCGTTTCTATCGGCGGTAAGAAAGCGCCCCTGGTAGGCTGTGACGGAGAGTGTATCTATTGCCTGGTTCCGGCGGGTTCCCAGGAGGGGACGATAGAGGTCAGGGTTAAAGATGACTTGGTTGAGAAGTCGGCCAAAGCGGAGAACCGTTTCAGGTATGTGTCCAGGACGGTTGTCTCCACATTGTGCGGATACATGACGTCGGAAGGCAAGTACGAGATAAAAGACGGCACTTTTGAGGAATGCGGTTTTGGAGCGCCTTACTGGCTTTCCATTGACCCGAAGAACAACAAGCATCTTTTTTTGCTGGAACAAAACCTGAGCCTCCGTTTACTGGATATCGAAAAAAGCACGGTGACCACCCTGGTGACACTCGGGGAAGCCAACTGGAAACATCCCAGAACACTTGCATGGTCCCTCTCGGGAGACACGCTGTATGTGGCCAATGACCAGGACGGAGAGACCAGCGTCGGCGTAACGATGCTGACCCGCAGTACGGGATTCAAGGTACCCCAGACACTTGTCTTTTACCGTAACATCAACCATGTATCCGTGAATCCGGTGGACGGAACCATTTTCTTCAGCACCTGGTGGGCCGGTGAACTGTTCAGGTATGACTGGGATCAAAAGAAGGCGGTGCATGCCGGAAACAATGGCTTGTTGGAATATCATGTGATGTTCCACCCTTCGGGTAACTATGCCTATGTTTTCTCCCCATGGAATTCGGCAATCCAAAGGGCCTCCTACAATTGGGAGGAGAAAACACTGGACCCGCCCACGACCTTTGTCGGCGGCGGTGGAAACGGATATGTGGATGGGGTAGGGACCGCGGCCAAAGTCGCGATGCCGTATCAGGGAGTGTTTGTCAAGAATGAGGAATATATCCGTGAGGGAAAAGAGGACATCTATGATTTCTACCTGATTGAGGCCGGGAACCACTGCATAAGGATAATCACCCCGGAGGGCAAGGTCACGACCTTCGCGGGCAGGGGAAGCAAGGGCCTTGATAACAATACATGGGGGTATGTGGATGGCGAATTGCGTAAAGAGGCCCGTTTCCGTGATCCCTGGGGCATTGAATACGACGAAAAAACAAAGACATTTTATATAGCGGATATGAACAACCACCGTATCCGTATGATATCAATGGATGAATAATCTCCCAAAAAACAGCTTTATGAAGAAATATATAATATCATTTTTCAGTGTTTTATCCCTTTCCCTCTCTGTCCTTGCCCAGCAAACGATAGAGATTACCGGCATAGTGACCGATGTGGACAAGGAACCGTTGATAGGGGTCAACATCGTCGTAAAAGATGTGCCGGGGATGGGTACGGTGACGGACATACACGGTAGATATAAAATCAGGATGGAACCGTTCCACCGTTTGGTGTTTTCATACATCGGGTTCGAAAACCAGGAGGTGTTGATCAAAGAACAGACCGTGGTGGATGTGCTTATGAAAGAGGGTAAATTAAGCACATTGGACGAACTTGTTGTGACCGCCACCGGCCCCCAAAAGAAGTTAACGGTAACCGGGGCCATCACCAATGTGGAAGTAGAGCAACTGAAGACCAACCCCACGTCCAGTCTGGTGAACTCCCTGGCCGGTAATGTCGCTGGCGTTTATGCCATGCAGACTTCGGGGCAGCCGGGCAAGAATATCTCCGAATTCTGGATCCGGGGAATTTCGACTTTCGGTGCCCATACAAGCGCGTATGTCTTGGTGGACGGCTTCCCGCGCGATATCAATGATGTGAATGTGGAAGATATTGAATCGTTCTCCGTACTGAAAGACGCGTCGGCGACGGCAATCTACGGGGACAAGGGAGCCAACGGCGTTGTCCTGATCACCACCAAGCGGGGGAAGGCCGGCAAGGTGAATATACAGGTTAAAGTAGAATCGTCTTATAATACCCGCACCATCACTCCCGAGGTGATTGACGGCAACGAGTATGTGTCGATGGTGAACGAGGCAAAAATCACACGGAACCAGGAGCCTATCTACACCACGGATGAATTGGAGATTATCCGCCGTAACCTGGACCCCGACCTTTACCCGAATGTGGACTGGGGATCGGTGTTACTGAAGAAAGGCGCCCCCACCCACCGGGCCTCGGTGAACATGAACGGTGGCGGTTCAACCGCCCGTTATTATGTGTCGATGAGTTATATAGACGAGAAAGGGATGTATAAAAGTGACGACCAGCTTGAAAAAGAATATTACACGAATGCCGATTACCGGGTGTTCAATTATCGTTTGAATACCGATTTGAATATTACCCGCACATCCGTACTAAAGGTAGGGGTGGCCGGAAAGCTCTCGAAGCAGAATAATGCGGCGATGTATGACGGCTATCAGATATGGCACTCTATTTTAGGCACTTCCCCCGTTTATATCCCGGTGATGTATTCCAACGGGTACGTCCCTGCCAGCGGTTTGGGCGAACGCACCAATCCGTGGCTGCAGGCTACCCAGTCGGGGTATTCGGAACATTGGATCAACGATGTGCAAACCAACGCCACATGGGAACAGGACCTGGATTTTGTGACCCCGGGGTTGGATTTCACGGCAAACATCGGTTATGACCTTTCCAACGCGAACCATATCAACCGGGTCAAATGGCCCAAGCAATGGAGGGCCGAGCGGATGCGCGATGCGAACGGTAATTTGATATTCCAGCATATCGCGGGTCCCATGGAGATGTATCAGGAGAGCAGTGCCAGCGGCTGGAAAGTGGAATTTGCCGAATTATGGCTGAACTATAACCGCAGTTTTGCCAAGGTCCATAACGTGGGCGGCACCCTGAAGTGGAACGCCGACTCGCAGGAGCGTACCGACAATGTGGGGAGAGATATAAAGGAAGGCATCCCTAACCGGCATGAATCGCTTGCCGGCCGGTTGACCTATAATTACGCGTTACGCTATTTTATCGATTTTAATTTCGGATATACCGGATCGGAAAATTTCGCCAGAGACCATAAATGGGGTTTCTTCCCTGCCTTTTCTTTTGCATGGAATATAGGTGAAGAAAAGATCGTGAAAGAAAAGCTACCCTGGATTGGCATGTGCAAGATACGCTATTCCGACGGCAGGGTGGGGAATGATGAAATCGGCACGCGGATACCGTATCTCTATACGCTCCTTGAGAATGCCAATGCGGGTTATAACTGGGGCGACTATTACTTCAACAACATCTACTCCGGATTGTATTATTCCCAGATAGCCTCTACCGGGATCACATGGGAACAGGCCGTCAAGAGGGATTTGGGGATGGACCTCGCTTTATGGAATGACAAGTTGCAGGTTACAGCCGATTATTTTAACGAATTCCGCAACGGCATCTATTACACAAGGTACCATCTGCCGGCAATGGTGGGTTTGGAAAGCAATCCCAAGGCGAATGTGGGCAAGGTGCATTCCACCGGTGTCGATGGTAATTTTACCTTCCGACAAAAAATCGACCAGGTCAATTTCACCATGCGCGGCAACTGGACGTACAGCAAGAACCGGATACTGGATATTGATGAGGAAAACAGCGTATATCCCTATCAAATGCAGAAAGGACGACGGGTGAATCAGGTGGCCGGATTGGTCGCATTGGGACTCTTTGAAGATTATGAAGATATCCGCAACAGCCCTACTCAACAGTTCGGCACCTACCAGCCCGGAGATATAAAGTATGCGGACGTGAACGGTGACGGGGTGGTCAACGACGGCGATATCACGGCGATAGGCGCGACAAGGAAACCGAACCTGATCTATGGTTTCGGCACGACGCTCCAGTGGAAAGGGTTGGATGTAAATGCCCATTTTCAAGGCGCGGGGAAATCGTCTTTTATGATCAATGGCCCCAATGTATATGCCTTTAACGAAGGTATCTGGGGCACTGTGTTTTCGGATCTGGCCCATTCCAAACGGTGGATCGATGCCGATATCTCGGGTGACCCGGCCACCGAAGACCCGAATGCGGAATACCCGCGGTTAAGTTACAACGGGAACAGCAATAACTACCGGGCTTCTTCTTTTTGGATGCGCGACGGCCGGTATTTACGGCTGAAGACCCTCGAAGTGGGGTATACACTCCCAAAACAGTGGGTCACGAAGATGCATTTGAATTCATTCCGCCTGTTCTTCATTGGAACGAACCTGGTGACCTGGTCAAAATTCAAGATGTGGGACCCCGAACTGGGCAGTTCGACGGGCGAGGAATATCCCATTGCAAAAGTTATAACGTTAGGAGCCACAATTAATATATAGGAGACGGAAGTTATGTGTAAAAATATAAGACTTATTACTCTTTTGATGATTATCGCATTTGCTTCTTGCGCTGATTACCTGGAAACCGAGAAGTATTTTAAAGACAGGATGTCGATCGAAAAGGCATTCAAACAAAGGAATTACGCCGAGAACTGGCTGGCGCACGCCTATTCATTCCTGGCCAATGAAAATGCGGACGTATGCAATAAGAATGATTCATGGCATAATTTTGCCGATGACATCTACACGGGCGACTGGAGTGATTTATACAAGAAATTCAAGAATGGGGAATACGATGAGAGCGCGTTGCAGAGTTCATGGAGCGCGTGCTACAAAGGCATACGGCAAGCATCGGAATTTATCCTCAACATCGATGTGAATGAGGAGATGACGGAGGAAGAGATCACCGATTGCAAAGGCCAGGCCCGTTTCCTCCGGGCTTATTATTACTGGCTACTGCTCCGTAAGTACGGGCCTGTCCCTGTCATTCCTGCGGATGACGGCATGATAGATTACACGCTGTCGTATAATGAAATCGCACTGCCCCGCAACACGTATGACGAATGTGTAGATTATATCACCACAGAACTGGTGCAGGCTGCCAAGGAACTCAGACCCGACCGGGAAGCGATGAACATTGCCCGGCCTACCCGGGGAGCCGCCTTGGCGGCGAGGGCAAAGGTATTGCTGTATGCCGCGAGCCCGTTGGTAAACGGGAATCAGGATGAGTACGCAAACCTGCTCGTGGATGATAAAGGCAAACGCCTGTTGTCGGATAGTTACGATGAGGGAAAATGGGCGAAAGCGGCCGCGGCGGCGCGGGATGTGATGGAACTCGGGAAATACCAGATTTATGTCGCCCATTACAGGGATTTCGGGAATAATGATTTTCCGAAGACGATCGTTCCTCCTTATCATCCTGAATTTTCCGGTAAGGACTGGCCTTCGGGGTGGCGGAATATCGACCCATTCGCTTCGTACAGGGCATTGTTCGACGGGGAGCTGTCGGCAAGCACCAATCCGGAATTGATCTTTTCACGAGTACAGAATGGCACGGCAGGCCAAAGTGGCGGGTTACAATGGATGGTCGTCCACATGTTGCCGCGCGCCGCCAATGGGTGGAACACCTTCGGCATCACCCAAAAACAATGCGACGCGTATTATATGCATGACGGGCGCGATATTCCCGGAAAGGATAAAGAGATGGGGCGCGGGGACGGAAGTGAACGGGTGACGGGGTATGTGACCCCTGACGACGTGAACGCCGGGAGGTACATACCCCTTCTGGAAGGCACCTCATTACAATATGCAAACCGGGAACCCCGCTTTTACGCGTCCGTCGCCTATAACGGAAGCCTCTGGACGCTTTCGGCGGCGACCGTCCCGGAACACCGGAATTACAGGAGCTGGTATTACAGGGGCTCCCCGGATGGCTATTCCAACACGGACCATTGGCTGCGGACCGGTATCGGGTGCAAAAAATATGTCCATCCTTATGACACATACGAAAACGCGACACTGACACAGATCAGGACCAAAACGGAACCGGCGATCCGTTATGCGGAAATATTGTTGATCTATGCCGAGGCCTTGAATGAACTGGACGGCTCTTACCAAATCCCGTCATGGGACGGTTCCAGGGAGTATACGGTCCACCGTGATATAACCGAGATGAAAAAGGGCATCCTTCCCATACGGTTAAGGGCAGGGCTTCCTGATTTTGAACCGGGTGTTTATGCGGGTAAGGATGAATTCCGGAAGAAGCTGAAACGCGAACGCCAGATAGAGTTGATGGCCGAAGGCCACCGTTATTACGACCTGCGCCGTTGGAAAGACGCTCCCATTGAAGAGGTATTGCCCGTTTACGGATGCAACACGGTGATGACGGCCGAGCAAAGGGACCTTTTCCATACGCCGGTAGTCGTCTCGTCTATCCCAACGACCTTTTCCGATAAGATGTGGTTCTGGCCGATATCGAAAACGGAGTTGAAACGTAATTCACGGCTGACACAAAACCCCGGTTGGCAATCATATGATTAATCAACTACTAAAAATCAATCAAATGAAAAAAATATCAAGGAACATATTCTTATGGATCGCTTTTTTAGTTACCCTGGTTTCATGTAACGACGAGTGGACGACTGAACTTTATACCCATTACGTCTCGTTCAAAGCGCCAATAAATTCAAAAGGGGTGACGGATGTGTATGTCAAGTACCGCGACGAAGGTATATCAACGTACCAGTTGCCGCTGATTGTAAGCGGTACGACAACCAACTCCAAAGAGTTGCAGGTCAAGGTCGCCCTCGATCCCGATTCATTGAACACGTTGAACTACGAACGTTTCCAGAACAGGCATGATTTGTATTTCACGCAGTTGGACAATCCGCTGTATGACATCCCTTCATTCGAGACCACCATCCCAGCCGGTTCGCGGCAAGGGTTGTTGCCCGTCAATTTCACATTCAAAGGGATCGACATGTTCTACAAATGGATATTGCCATTGACCATCGAGGATTCCCCTTCCGCCGGTTATAAAGCCCATCCCAGGAAGCATTATAAAAAAGCGATGTTGCGGGTCATCCCCTTCAATGATTATTCGGGAATTTACCAGACAACGGCTATGCGGATCTATTTCAAAGGAACTAGCACCAATGCGATGGTGATCAACACGCGTACTTCGTTTGTCGTTGATGGCAACTCCATCTTCTTTTATGCCGGCACTACCGACGAAGACGACAAGAACAGGCGTAGCTATAAAATCATAGCGACATTCAATAGTGACGGGACTTTGGATATGCACGCGGAAGATGAGAGGATCAATTTTCAATTGCTGACAACCCCGCGGTATTCCGTTGAAGAGATCATGGATGATGTACTGCCATATTTAAAGCACCGGTACATCACCATTAACCTGTCGTATTCGTATGATGACATCACTTCGGTGCCGGGAACAACGATCGGGTATGAGGCAAAAGGGTCTATGATCATGGAACGCAAGATCAATACCCAGATTCCGGATGAGGACCAGGCCATTGAATGGTGAACTTAAATGACAGATTGATAATATGAAACCAAGAAAATATCTGCTCCTGCTGCTGTTTTGCCTGTTCAACTGTTCAGATAAAATAGAAAGCAAAGAAATAATTGACGTTATTCCCGAAAATGGAAATATAGAGAACATTGTGTCGGTGGTGGATCACGGCATAAAGAACGATGGATCGCCCATAGGCACTGAAATAAATGAGTTGGTCCGCCAATCGTATAAAAAGACCCTCTTTTTTCCGGCCGGGACATATACATTGACGGAACCAATGGTGTTGCCATTGGACTATGAGAAGAACGTCAATATCATTTTTGACAAAAACGCGTTGGTAAAAAGCGATACCAGGCTGGAAGCCCTCATAAAGGTCGGTTATTCGGAAATGCATTATATCTCCGATAACAGCCACCGGCGTTTTTCGTATATAGAAGGCGGAATACTGGATTGCTATAATGCGGACAATGGCATTATTGTAAATGGGTTGAAACAGCTGGTACAGATCCGGACCATGAGCCTGGTGCGGGGACGGAATACCCACATAAGGATCAACGTTACGGATCTCAATAAAAACAGTAGTTGCGATACCAAAATAGACAATGTGACCATTCATGGCATGTCATCAAATGAAGAAATTTACGGCATTTATATCGATAAGAATTGTCATGATGCCAAAATATCGGACACATTTATTTACAGTACAAAGTATGCCCTCTTTACAAAATCAGCCGGGCACATATTGAATAATATCCATATTTTGTCATGGTTGACTACCGGTGGAAAGGATCTTGGCGCGGAGTACAACTATCGGGAAACGGAAGGTATCCGGATTGAGTCGGGCGGCTTTTTTGTATTTAACCAGATATATTACGACACCGTCGATAAAGGGATTGTGATTGTAGGGGATAACGAGCCGATTCTGATGCTGGACCAGAACATATCTTACTCTTACCTGGATAACTTCGGAACTTCTTTTATTTACAGGGACAAGAAGTCGAGTACACCGCTCAGGGTTAAGCTATCCAATTCCGTATTTACCATCAGGAACAAAGGGTTTACAGTTTTTGATTTCAATGTCCCGTTGATAGGGTGGGATATAGACCGGAAATTCACCTTTATCAATTGTGACATATCCAACCCCCACTTGTTGAATCCGTATGATCCGGCGCTTTTACAACGGGTGAGGAATGCGACGTCAGATGCATTGATCTACACCAATATCTCATATTTTGATACAGACTGGCATGTTCTGGGCGCACTGGTGACATCTCCTTACCGTTCATTATTGAGGGTAGACCTGAAAGACGATTTCACCATCGACCTCGACTTGACTTTTACAGGAGGTGATTTACAAATGAATGATTATAAAATTGCCAATCCGGGAAATGAGAAATTTGAATTGGGGTATGCCGTAAAAGGTGATTATTGCGTTTTATTGTTCCGACCCGGGCAGGGGCAAAACTATTATCCGATCATCAATGACATGCTGGGGAATGGTTCTTTCATGCCGCCCCCATCGAAAGGGGAACATTACAGGCCGGCAGATTATGCTGTCACCGATCTCCCGGTAGTATTGCTGAGTGATTTATCCCATAAATAAATCATGTGGTTATTAATTATTTACATAGCACTGAACTGGCTCCCAAAAGTTGGAAAAAACTTTTTGGGGTCAGTTCAGTTATAATGCAGCCAGACGAGTGACCTGAAGATAAAACAATTTAATATTAGTAGGAATGTAACTAAATCAGGGATCGCGTGCTTTAACGGGGTGTAAAACAGCGTCAGTTAAGAGATTTACTTGGGGTCTGCTAAATAATTGACATTTATGCTGATAATCAGCAAAATAATTGATATAAAATTTGTATAACTGCAAGAAATTGAGTATTTTTACTTCATAATCCTTGCATTTTATGATACGATACAAGAG
>JAQUIZ010000220.1 GCA_028683355.1 Fermentimonas sp. | reverse complement strand
CTATTTTCTATTTAATTATTTTTATAATTAAGCAATTACGTTAGAAACTGAACCTGAACCAACTGTTCTTCCACCTTCACGTATAGCAAATTTTAATCCTTTTTCTATAGCGATTGGAGTAATAAGTTTGATTTTCATAGTTACGTTGTCTCCTGGCATAACCATTTCTTTTTCTTTTGGTAATTCAATAACACCTGTAACGTCAGTTGTTCTGAAATAGAATTGTGGTCTATATCCTTGGAAGAATGGAGTATGTCTACCACCCTCTTCTTTAGTTAGTATATAAACTTCAGCTTCGAATTCAGTATGAGGTTTTATAGAACCAGGTTTAGCAATAACTTGACCTCTTTCTATATCATCTCTTTGAACACCTCTTAAAAGAACACCAGCATTATCACCAGCATCTGCAGAAGATAATTCTTTTCTAAACATTTCAATTCCTGTTACTACAGTTTTCTTAGGAGAGTCATTAAGACCAACTATTTCAACTTCTTCACCAACTTTTAAAGTTCCTTTTTCAATTCTTCCTGTTGCAACTGTTCCTCTACCTGTGATAGTGAAAACGTCTTCAACTGGCATTAAGAAAGGTTTATCTGTATCTCTTTCTGGAGTTGGTATAAATGTATCGATTGCTTCTAATAAGTCAGCCATACATTTATATTCTGGAGCTGCAGCATCTTTAGAAGTACTTTCTAATACTTTTAATGCAGAACCTTGAATTATTGGAGTTGTATCTCCAGGGAATTCATATTTGTTTAATAGATCTCTAATATCCATTTCAACTAGTTCTAATAATTCTGGATCATCAACCATATCACATTTGTTCATAAATACAACTATATATGGAACTCCAACTTGTCTTGCTAATAGTATATGCTCTCTTGTTTGAGGCATTGGACCATCAGCAGCAGAAACAACTAGTATTGCACCATCCATTTGTGCTGCACCTGTAATCATGTTTTTAACATAGTCAGCGTGTCCTGGGCAGTCAACGTGTGCATAGTGTCTGTTTGCTGTTTCGTACTCAACGTGTGATGTAGAGATTGTGATACCTCTTGCTTTCTCTTCTGGAGCTGCGTCTATTTGGTCATAACCTTTATATTGTGCTCCGCCAGTTAAACTAGCGTATTTTGTTATAGCAGCTGTAAGTGTTGTTTTACCATGGTCAACGTGACCAATAGTACCAATGTTTGCGTGTGGCTTATTTCTTTCAAATTTAGCTTTTGCCATTTTTAATTCCTCCTTAAATATTAATATCTTATATTAATGTATTTTATACATTTTATTTATTGTATTTTACTATATATTTATTCATTTTGCAATACTTTTTCGAAAAATAGTGTAAAATTGATAAAATTAGTCTTCTTTTTTTGCTTTACTTGCTACGATAGTTTCTAATACAGATTTTGGCACTTCTTCATAGTGACTTGGTTCCATTGAGTAAACACCTCTACCTTGTGTTTTAGATCTTAAATCTGTAGCATATCCAAACATTTCTGAAAGTGGTACAAATGAATTTATAATTTGTGTTCCATCTTCAGCATGCATACCTTCTAGTCTTCCTCTTCTTGAATTTACATCACCAATAACGTCTCCCATATATTCTTCTGGAACTGTTATTTCAACTCTCATTATTGGTTCTAATAGCACTGAACCACCTTGACGACAAGCTTCTTTTACTGCCATAGATCCTGCTATTTTAAATGCCATTTCAGATGAGTCAACATCATGGTATGAACCATCAACTAAAGATACTTTTAAATCTACGATTGGGAATCCAGCTAATATACCAGCCTTCATAGCTTCTTGTATACCTTCATCAGTTGGTTTAACATATTCTTTAGGAACAGTTCCACCAACAATCTTAGATTCAAATACATAACCTTTACCTGCTTCATTAGGTTCAACTTCTAACCATACATGACCGTATTGTCCACGACCACCTGATTGACGAATGAATTTACCTTCAACTCTAACAGGTTTTTTGATTGTTTCTTTATATGCAACTTGTGGTTTACCAACATTTGCTTCAACTTTAAATTCTCTCTTCATTCTGTCTACTATAACGTCTAGGTGTAATTCACCCATACCAGCTATAATAGTTTGACCAGTTTCTTGATCTGTATATGCTTTAAATGATGGATCTTCTTCAGCTAATTTACCTAAAGCAACACCCATTTTTTCTTGGTCTGCTTTTGATTTTGGTTCAATAGCTATATTTATAACAGGTTCTGGGAATTCTATAGACTCAAGAACTATAGGATGATCTTCATCACAAAGTGTATCACCTGTGTAAACATCTTTAAGTCCAACAGCACAAGCTATATCTCCAGCGTAAACCTTATCTATATCCTGTCTATTGTTTGAGTGCATTTGAATAAGTCTTCCGATTCTTTCCTTTTTACCTTTATTTGCGTTTAAAATATATGAACCACTTTCTAATGTTCCAGAGTATACTCTGAAGAAAGTTAACTTTCCTACATATGGGTCTGTCATTATTTTAAATGCTAAAGCAGCAAATGGTTGATTATCATCAGATGCTCTTTCTTCTTCAGTTCCATCTTCTAAAGTACCTTTAATATGAGGTACATCTATTGGAGATGGCATAAAATCAACAATATAATCAAGTAATTCTTGAACACCTTTGTTCTTATATGCACTTCCACATGTAACTGGAACTAATTTACAAGCTATTGTAGCAGCTCTTATTCCTTTTTTAAGTTCTTCTAAAGTTACTTCTTCACCTTCTAGGTATTTCATCATAACATCTTCATCTTGATCCGCTACCGCTTCTATTAATTCTGCTCTGTATTTTTCAGCCAATTCTCTTAAATCTTCAGGAATTTCTTCTGCTCTTACATCTTTTCCTAAGTCATCATAGTGAATTTCAGCTTTCATTTCTAATAGATCTACAATACCTTTGAATGTATCTTCTTTACCTATTGGTAAAGCTACAGGGATTGCATTTGCATGTAATCTATCTCTTAATTGTTTTACACAATGAAAGAAATCTGCACCTATAGTATCCATTTTATTTACAAAAACCATTCTTGGTACATTGTATTTGTTTGCTTGTCTCCAAACAGTTTCAGATTGTGGTTGTACTCCACCTTTTGCACAAAGTACAGTTACACTGCCATCTAAAACTCTAAGAGATCTTTCAACTTCAATTGTAAAATCAACGTGTCCAGGAGTGTCTATTATATTTACTCTATGGTCTTTCCAAAAACAAGTTGTTGCTGCAGAAGTTATTGTTATACCTCTTTCTTGTTCTTGTGCCATCCAGTCCATTGTTGCACTACCATCATGAGTTTCACCTATTTTATGTGTTTTACCAGTATAAAATAGTATTCTCTCAGTTGTTGTTGTTTTACCAGCATCAATATGAGCCATGATGCCTATGTTTCTAGTCCTCTCAAGAG
>JAQUIZ010000219.1 GCA_028683355.1 Fermentimonas sp. | reverse complement strand
TGTTTGTGAAAATATTTTTGATGCCGGATATAATTTCTCCCATGAAATCCTTTCGTGAGATGTTAATGGAATCATCTTCGGGCTGTGCCTTTTCATCCTCTTTAGTTTTGTAGTTCTCAGGAATTGGTAGTTCTGCACAATTGAGCATCTCAACAACATTTTCTTGTTTTTTAGTAGGAATAGATCCACTGAAAACTTCGTCAACAAATCCCCATTCTTTAGCAGTATTAGCATCAAGCCAGGTTTCTTCTTTCATCAAGTTAAGGATGTCCTTTATGTTTTTACCTGACTTCTTTGCATACATTCTGGCAAGATTTAGGGTAATTACTGCACTGTCTTGCTTAGTACTCTTAAGTTTTTCAATCACCTCTTCAAGAGTGTCTTCATTCATGTAACCCCATTCATTCACATATACCATAGCTTTATGAATGAGATACATTCCATTTTCATGCATTCTTACTTTTTTCGCTCCCATTGTAAGTACGGTAGCAGCGGATGCATTAAATGCATATAGATCACAGATAATATTACCATGTGCCTCAAATTGTGATGCTATATCAATTGCTGTATCTACATCACCACCCAGAGAGTTGACACGTACAGTAACCTCTTTTTCACCCAGTTCATTCAAATAGTATTTTACTGCCTTTTTATTGCAGGTCCAACTACCTATGTATGAATCAATGTCGATATCGTATTTCTTGGCCATAAAAAAACGTTGCATTAAAATTTATATGCAACGTTACTATTTAATTAATGTGTATAAAAAGACTCTCAATTACTCCAAAGAGATGAATGAATGAGTGTTTTGGTAATTCACTTCAACAAAATAACCACGTCTGCCGGTTGGTGAATCATCATTAACGTATTTGACTGTGACTGTTGGATAGGGCTTTTCGTGTGTTCCTTGAAGTATTTTTTTACCTTCAGTTGTGACATACATGAATGAATGGATGTTTTTTTTCAATATTGAACACATTTTCTTTACATCATCATCATTTCCATAAATACTGAAAGTAGCTTTCATTTTATAAATAGTTGATCCTTTCACAAGCTCACTTCCAATATCGATTGACCCTTGACCATTAATTGGTATATTTATCATAGTACCATAAATTTTCATAAGAGCATTTTCATCATAGATATCTAAAATATCGGGCTGCAATTTTTTTGCCTGGCAATATCCGACAGATATTATTCCAGGTAGTTGTAAATTTTTCATACAATTTTAGTTATTTAGTTATTTCATATTGTTTTAGTTGTTTTTTTAATAGGGTCAAACTCGAAAAAAATAGTTATAAACTAACCTCTTTTTCCCGATATTTTTTCCTTAGTCGGTAATATTTCTGCGAAATCGTGTACCAACAATCTTCCGGTATCCCATGTTTTTCCATCCACGCGTAAATTTGTTTTGAAATTTCACCACGCCTGTAATTTTCAAGTGATCCAAGTTCTTTCATCATGCAAGCTTTTAGAAGATGATCAAAACTATCAATCAGAGCTGCCTTAGCTTTATCACCCATATAATTATAAACACGTGGATCAGCTTCTTTGTAGTAGGGTATTTCAACTTGCAGGTTGCTGTCGATGCCCAGGTCGGGTAGTTCATCATCGGGCGTTTTGGTTATAAACTGCCTGATTATACGTGATTCAGGACTGTCGCGCATCACCTGAACAGGGTTGCCAAAGCTGGTTTCAAGAAAATGTTTTAAATATGGTTCAACTTTTAAATAGATGCAGAAATCGCTCATTTTGTTTGTGTTTAAGTCTGAAAAAAAATAATAATATCGTAAAAATAAAAAGGTTACTACACACTACATACTACACATCTATCTGAAAGATAGCCAATTAAAGTGAAGTAAGCAAAATAATGCATTATTAATTGTAGTAACTTTGTAGTAACCTGATAAATCAAGTTACTACATTGCAAAGTTAATACTGTAAATGATTTGAGTTATGTTGTAGTAAGTAGTAAGCTTATTTGAATAATAATTTATTTTCATAATAAAAAAAAAGAGATATATTACTAACTAATTAATAATAAGTATATTATAATTATTATATACGCGTTACACCCCATCACTCATCTATACATTATAAATTAAACTTAACTTGATATCTATACTCCGGGTAACTTTTCGTTGGCACCCGCTTAGATTCTTTTACGAATCCTAAAGAAGATAATGCTTTCCCAACAGCTTGTGGTGTTACTTTCATTTTATCTGCTGATGATATCTTACGCTCTTTTCTTAACCGGTGAACAATATCACTGGCTGTCAGCCATTCGGCTTCTTCGTCTTCATCATCATCAGGAGGCAGTATATAAAGCTTCACATACTTCTCTTCATCTGTTTGAATCAGGTATCTCTGGTTGTAATCCTGTAGCTCCTGAATATATTCGTCGCTGTAGAATGGATCAAACTCAGAGTTTTCATACAACATCAATGCCTCTGCCCACATTTGATCAACTTTAACTCGCTGAGAGTAGCGTTTGTCAATCTTCTCGACCTCTATTGTGCCGTAACGGCTGGTACCGTGATTCTGCGTCAGGAAGCCGCCCATTTCTGCTGTGCGGTTAGCAGTGAACATTGGTACTGCAACTCTGTTTCGTTCGGTTGGAAACTCATCGTTACGCCTTTGTACCAGGATCATTTGAGAGCGCGTGTACTTCTTGAATTCTTCTATCCTGGCCGTTCCTTTGTTAATACCCACCAGATCATCAAAACAAACTATCAGATAACGTGTGAAAACATCGGATAATGAAAACCTACTGTCATTCTCTGGCTGAACATAGTAGCCCTCGAGCGATTCAGGTAGGAAGAAACGGGTTAGAAATGTTTTCCCAATGTATTCCTCCATTGATATAAAACCGAGCGCCACAGCGTTAGGAATTCCATCTTTCCACTGGGCCACGCTTGCAACCATCCATTTACGAATAAGGAAATTCATACGTTCACGATAATAATCAGGCTCTTTATCAAATGATCTCGGAGTTATATGGTTACAAAGCTTGTCTATGTGACTCTCACCTTTATACGTCCCTCTTATCTTATCAAAATAATTAAGTATAGGATTCTCCTGGTCAAAATAGTTCTGATCTCTAAGCATGATGCGAAGATCTGTTCTTGAAATTGATTTACCGATTCCTTTTAAATAAAGGTACAAAGTGTCCATTGTTGGTTGGTACCGGTATCTGCTTTTATCTTTACTTTCAATGCTGAATTTACTTGGATCCAGGCAAGATGTTTTCACAACAAATGCTTCGTTAATGGTATCTACAATGTCCTGTATTCGATCATCCACGAAATCCAGTGTACCGGTGCTAATTTCAGGTAGTTTAATTATGCCCATTATTATTAATATCTAAATCTATTGCTTTCTAGTCTCGTCAGGTAGTCATTCACCTGTTTGTCTCTATCTTTATTTGG
>JAQUIZ010000218.1 GCA_028683355.1 Fermentimonas sp. | reverse complement strand
ATGAAGGCAGTAGGTGATATGTCGATTGCCAACAACTTCCCGACAGCAACACCGTTTATTCAGGATGTACAGCAGGGCTTGATTCTGAATCCTTATAACCGTGTATGGTTGGCAGACCTATTGCCGAGCGCAACATCAACAGCCAATTCGGTTATTTATCCGAAGGAGAACGGAGGCGAGGGTGCAGTTGCGTTTTGGGATAAGACTGGCAACAAGGCACAGGTTGACTACGACCTGACTTCCCAATCAGCTTTCTTCAAGTGGATTGCAGGTTACGTGGTTGTTGAGCGTGAGATGTTAGATGATATATCTTGGTTAACAGGTTACCTACAATCAAAACTATTGATTGGTTTGAAGACAGCAGAAAATGACCTGATCCTCAATGGTACGTCCGATTCAACTACTAATCCAGTAACAGGATTACTTACCGCAGCAACTGCATATGACGGTGATTTCACCGAATTAGTGGATATGATTATCGATGCAGCCTACGGACAGATTCCTGAAAAGACTAACGACTTCTATGTGCCTACGAATGTAGTGCTACACCCAAGAGATATAGTTAAGGTTGGTCTGAACAAGGCTACAGGTTCAGGAGAATACGATTTACCGATGGGCTCGGTTGCGTTTGCAAACGGTCGTTTGTCTATCAGTGGACTTGACACCGTTGGAACGACTTCAATCGATAAGAACGACTTCCTTACATTCGACAGGAACGCTGCAATGTTCTTGCGTCGTATGAATCCTGAAATCAGGATGTTCGAGGACGCCACCTTGGCGAAAGTGAACAAGGTGATGTTCAGGATCGAGGAAAGAGTATCACTTGCCATCTTCAACGATGATGCAATTGTGACAGGAACTTATGTACCTCCTGCACCCTAATATTAATTAATTTGTGAGCGGTTGAAACATACCGCTCACATAATTTTTTTTACTATGAAAATAGAATTACTTAGAGATTTACAGGTAGGCAAGAAAGGTGCAGTTATCAGTGTTGATAATGACCTAGCAAATTATCTAATAAAGGTAAAGGGAGCGAAAGCCGTTGTAGACAAGATTGACAAGACAGAGGGAGCAGAGCCAAAACAGGCGATCAAAAAAAATAAGCCAACGAAGGTAGCATCAAAAAGTAAAAAGAAATGATAACACTCGAGAGCGTTAAGACATATCTGAATATCGATTTTGCAGATAATGATGCATTATTGCAAGGTTATATCGATAGGGTGAGAGATAGGGCGCACACGATAATAGGTTGCTATGTTGATACACCCGAATTGGATGGTGCAATGTTGGAGGACGTGGCGCATATGTATGCAAATAGGGGTGAATCAGTAACAGGAAGTGACACGGCGTTCGCTACTTACAGGAGATTATCAAAACGACCAATGTTTTAATTATGGCAACGAAGTTCGGCAAATACGACCAGCGGATAAAATTCTTTAACGAAGGAGTGATTCCAGACGGCTACGGTGGCACCACTCCATCAGTTGTTGAGGTCTTGACCACTTGGGCAAGAGTTGAGCAACTGAAAGTAAGCAAGAACATCGAACAGGCACAGATGAGCCTACCAACGATGTATAGGGTTGGCGTTCTTTGCCGTGATGGATTTGAGCCGAGTGTCGAGCATATAGTAGAATGGAGGGGCAAACGTTACACGATAGTAAATGCACCAGTTGTCGGGAGCGTACGGTATCAGCAGGAGTGGCAGTTTGACATAAGGGAGCAGTAGCACACTTATAAATAAAATCTATATAATGGGAAAGGTTATAAATACGACGACAGGCAACTTGCAGAGGTATTCAAAAGACACCTTGAAGGAGATTGAGCGTCTTGTAATTGATATAACCAAAAACATAGAGTTTAACGCAACACGTGATGCACCACGCTTTACAGATTCAGGAGAGGGAAGTACGACAGAGGGCGATTTATTTATAACAATAACAAGCGAATTTCCAAATAAATATACAGGAGAGGTTGGCGTAATGGGGAGGGGTGATACTCCTGACAAAGAAATAAAAGACAAGGATGGCAACGTGATAGGCAGGCAAGGAGATGCCAATCCTATGGCAGCCTATCTCGAATTTGGAACTGGGCTTTCAGCAGGCGAGATATTAGCACCTTATCCGCAATGGATTAAAGATATTGCACGTAAATTTTTCGTGACTGGACAAGGAACTTTAAAAGGAAAACCGTATCTTTATCCTAATGTACTAAAGGGTATTCCAGTCTTTCAAAGAGAGTTAAAACAGCTTGTAGATAAAGATATTAAAGATAATGGATAGAGCGACATATATACGGGGTGAGGTATTATCAAAGTTCGATAAAATGACATTGAGCGATGGTAGTAAATGGGATGCTTTAAATTTCAACAACACACTTGTGCCTGTATTTGATGAGTTCGTTAATCCGAATGCTACTATACCATCTATTGGAGGAGCGCAGGAGGTCTACATTATTTTGCAAGACCAGCAGACGAATGTGAATGCAGTTCAGACGGTGTGTGCACCACGCTTTAATCTATCCATGACTATCAGGATAGTTACCAAATGGGGCTTGACTGGAAGCAAGAAACTGTGTGAAGATATTGGCGACACGGTTATCAATTTATTGCGTGATGATAGAGGCGCATCAAAGATAGACGGCATATCACACGTTGAATTAGTGACCGCACGTTCAATATCAGAAGTATCACAAACAAATATAGCATTCAGTAAAATATTAATTTTAAACTTTATAAAAAATGGCTAATTATCAACCAGGATGGAAGAATGCGAGACTTGCCTATTGGGATGGGCTTGCATATGTGCCGATCGCTTGCATCACTTCACGGAGTGAGGCGAACGCATCTAATGTAACGGAAAAGGTTAATGCTTGCACGCAGGGCAAGACGGTTAAGACAATATCTGGAATTACACGAACACAAAGCGTTTCGGGTGAAGTTGTGGACGCTGATTCATTGGATGAATTAAGAGTTTTGCAGGACAGTCTGGAAGCTCACACGTTCATGGTTTACCGCACATCAGGCGTTGATGGTGCAGTTGAAACACCCGAGTATTTCGAAGCGACAATAGAGAATTTGAACGCTGACTATCCAACGGGAGAGGGAGAGAGCGCAACGTTCACGATGGATTTGTCGATAGACGGAGACTACACGTTAGTTGATCCACACGCAGCACCTTAATTATTAACAATTTAAAATTATAACATCATGGCATATATAGAAGGTTGGAAGATGGCACGTCTGGCGTACAAGTCAGGAGGCACGTATATTCCTGTTGCTTGCATCACATCGAGGAGCGAGGGCAACGCAACAAATTACAAGGAGAAGGTAAATGTCTGCACGGAAGGGAAATTGGTACGCCAACCATCAGGCATTACACGTACTGTTAGTGTATCGGGTGAAGTGGTGGATGCTGGTTCATTGCAGGAAT
>JAQUIZ010000217.1 GCA_028683355.1 Fermentimonas sp. | reverse complement strand
CGACTTTATTATTATCTTTACAACATATAAAAAGCATCACACCTAAAGCGTTAGGGTGAAAGAGACAAATTTATCCACATTTGTTTGTCTCTTACGCTTTTTAATAAACACTTATACAAATGGAAATTTACACTTCATACTATGGCAATATAAGAAAGTTAAGGAATAATTCTATTATTCCAGTTGGCATATCTTTAGGGATTCCAAAATGGTTTAGAGGGAATAACTTAAGGTATCTTGCACCAACTTATAAGATACTCCAACTCGAAACACAAGAAGAATATATCCCTGCATATATTAAGTTATTAGAAAGCATGGATATGGAAAGATTTAGATTTGATCTTACTGTAATCTCCGAGAGCGAAGGAGGAAATGATATTGCATTACTATGTTACGAAAAGCCGGGTGATTTTTGCCACAGAAGAATATTCGCAGATTGGATGAAAGAAAAAACTGGCTATGACATCAAAGAATACGGCTACATAGAGAAGAAAGAGCCTGATGTAGTTCAAGGATCGCTCTTTTAAATATGTTAACGAAATACATGGGGATACAGGCGTATATGATAGTTGCTGACGAGCAGCTCGAGACTCAAAGGTCGGGAGATTTCATTTAAGGTTTGAATCCTGTTCTCTCCACGAAGATTGCTCTTTTTTTAGTTTTTTATTTGTTAGTAGTGTTTGACAGCCGGGAAAGACCGGCAACTGCGTGTTAGGTGTTACGGTAGCACATTGTACTTCCAGTACAAAGGAGTTGTTCGACTCAACGTCACGCTCAAATTACACAGATATGGATGGAATAATTAATCACTGCAAGAATTCAGGTTGTGGCTTTAAGTGTTGTTCATTTGGATCAACAGGGAGCACAGGGTACACTTTGATGCTGCCAAATGAATATGAAACAGCAGACAAGGATGTATCGCACTTAAAAATAATAGATGATGATTACTTTGGTGGTAAGAAAGTCCAATGTATTGCCACAGACTTATTCGAATGTAACGGAGGATATAAGCCAATACAATGCAGGGTATATCCTGTTTGGATCAAGAACATTGAAGAAGAGGTTGTACTGAAAAGCATGAAATGTCCATTGAATGAAGATGTCTTAGAAAAGCATAAAGCAGACGCACTCCAAGTGTTAAAATCATACAAAGGTGCAAGCAGAGAAGAGCTTAACACCTTTTTATCAAACGCCCAAGTTGACAGATACAAGGTTTATGGCAGCAAGTCTAACATTGAACATGAGTTAAAAACTCTCACACTACATCACTACTCAGAAGTAGAAGCTTTCGAAGAAACTTTAACGGATCCACTCAACTGCTACAAATCACACACATCACGAGTCAAAGAATGCCTATCGTCTAATACTAGCGTAGGTATTTTTGTTGATAGCCGTTTGGTTGCTTATTCACTAAGTTTTTACAATGAGTGTGGAGCAGGGTTTATCGAGAAATGCTTTGTCCATAAAGATTTCAGAGGTCAGGGGTGGCAGGTAGAGATGTTAAGAAACAACCTACTCTTAATGAGAGAAAGAGGTGTCTTTAACTTCTTTACAACAGTTTCACCCATAAACACATTTAGCATACGTAGTTTCAGGCAGGTAGGATTTAAGGATGAACGGATCTCAAAAGTCGGTGAGTATGAAAGACTAATAATGTCCATATCAGACAAGAAAATAAAAGTAGCAGAATTCATCCAAAAGGCTAAGAGTTTTAAGGAGCAAGGTTACGTGTACCTATATGGCGGCAAGGGTGGAGTAATTACAAAAGAATACATTGAAAGGATGGCTCAGTCATATCCAGATGTCTACACAAAAGAAATCCTTAATATATCACTTTCAAAGATCGGTTGGATCGGAGTTGATTGTAGTGGGTTTGTTTCTTTGTCAGCAGGGATAGACTATCTAAACAGTGCCAGCCTATTTGAGTCTATGGTTAGTAGTTATCCAATATCCGACTTATCCAAGCTAGAGAGTGGTATGATCGCATGGAAAGACAAGCACGTAGGTATTATATTCCAAGAAAATAGTGATTGGTTTATCATTGAAGCTAAGGACACTTCATCTGATATTACGATTACTCCATTATCTGAAAGAATATTTGATTTTAGTTATTATGGCAGATTAAAATATATCTCTTATTGATGAAGATATTAGAACGGACATTTGGTTTAGAAATCGAGTTCGCTAATGTTGAGAAAAAAGCAGTCCCATTACCGAGCGGTTACGAATGGTCTCCTGATGAGGTCATTCGTAATACTGATGGATCAAAAGGAACATTCTCTGCCAAGTACGGAGGTGAAATAAATACTCCACCTTTATTGCCAACTCTTAGGAACAGAAATATCCTGCGCCAACTATATCAGGATCTAATGGAGAACGGTGCAAAAGTCACAAGAGAGTTATCACTACAAACACACATTTATGTAGGTGACTGTACTTTGGAGGAGATCAAAAGAATATTCTATCTTATGTATTACACCTCAATGTACATTGATGAAATTTCATATTCGCCAAATTACAGCAAGTTTGCAATCTTTGCACCAAGTCCAACGCTAGAAGAGTACGAGAAGGTAGTTAATGCCAAATCATTTGATATGCTCAGAGCGGTGTTCGAGGATTCGTCGAACAAGGGGTTCAAGAGACACATCATAAATATATCGTCCTATTTCAGACACGGAACGATAGAATTCAGACCCTTTTTTGCCACAGACAACTTTGATATAGTTGAGAATTGCATACTTTTCTCTTACCGTTTTATAGATTATGCTTTAAAGAATACCGAAGAGCAGTTCAAGGAAATAGATACACTAGAGAAGTTTAAGCAAAGATTAAAGATTAGGTATGATTTCCCAAAACCGAAAGCTCCGTTACTTTTCTATGGCAATCCGCTTAACATACAAGAGTCATTATACGCAAAGAAAGTCTACTTAGGATCGCCACTCGTAAAGATATTGCACGAGAATACAGATAACGATTTGTCAACTGTAAATCCGGATCTTTATAATTTAGAATTGCGGATCTACAAGAGCAAGAAGATTACAATATACAACAACGATGAACTCTCTCATCTACTATATTTAGTAGCTACGGATCAACTCAAAATCAATTACAGTAATGCAGTATCTTTTTTGCAAGAGTACAACAGCAATGAGGTAGTGGATCAGGTAGCTTGTCTTTTAATATTCCATAAAATAAGGAAGTTTATCGGTCATAGTGGTAATGTTGAGTACAGCAAGAACAGTATGGGCGCAATTGAATTAGGGATGGAGAGAAGCAAAGAAAAATCTATCCCAATGGCAGAAGCTTTGATAGATCTATTTGCTCATTGCACTTATAAGCTAGGAACAATAAATGATGCAATAAATGATGGAGGGTGTATATTCTTTCAATACGATAATTTCAGTAAGCATAGAACAACTTGCGCTTTACTTAGGACAAACAGCGATTACACAGGGA
>JAQUIZ010000216.1 GCA_028683355.1 Fermentimonas sp. | reverse complement strand
TCATTTCATCATTATCCTGAGCCTTTAAAAGTGCTAATGGAAATGCAACGTGTCTTAAAACCAAAAGGCAAATTGATAATTGCCGATCCATGGTGGTCGGATACAAAAAGATTTATCATCAACCTTTACCTTAAATCACCCTTAAACCTGGAGGGAGACGTAAAGATATACTCAGAAAGAGAGTTTAAGGTGCTCCTTGAACAATCTGATTTTATATCGATAGAATGGGAAAAGGTTATCGAAAAATATTGCATTGTTAGCGCAATAGCAAACAAATAATCATATCGATGGAGCAAACTGAAAATAATCGGCGTCAGGCATTTGGTAAAATTTACGATTTCTGTTGAAAAATATTATGGAATGTAATATGCTAATTTTATCTAAGTGTCGTTATATATAATGAAATAAAAATACATATTATCTTATTTTACCTATATATCGAACTGATGATGTTTGCTGGAAAGCCCATCCAGGGGTTATTCAAGTATGCTTTGGCTTGTGTAGAAACAAATATATGTCTAAAGGATGCAATTGGGGGTTCTCCGATGAATTTGGAACAGAAACTCCGAAACAAACAATATGATGAGATTTGGCAGGAGTACTGCGGCTTCCTGGATCTTTCGTTGCCTCAATATATGGAAATACAGAATCGTTTAATGCTCGAACAAATTGAACTCTATTCCAATTGTGAACTGGGCAGACGTATTATGAAGGGGAAAAAGCCGACCAGTGTAGATGAGTTTCGGCAAGTAGTACCACTAACCACTTACGAAGATTATGCGGATCTTCTGTTACCGAGGGTGGAAGAATCTCTTCCAGCTAAACCATTATTATGGATTGAGACCACCTGGGAAGGTGCTAAAAACCCAATAAAAGTCGCCCCTTATACCGATAGCATGGTCAATTGCTACAAGAATAGTTTGATGGCTTGTATGATACTTGCTACCAGTGATCATAAAGGCAAGTTTACCTTGAGAGGCGGAGAAAACTTTCTCTATGGAATGGCACCATTACCATATATCACAGGGATCGTTCCGCATGTTGTTGCCGGTGAAATATCAATGAACTTTCTTCCGCCAACTCACGAGGCTGAGTTAATGAGTTTCAGCGAAAGAAATAAGACTGGTTTCAAAATGGGAATGCAAAAAGGGGTAGACTTGTTTTTCGGTCTCAGCAGCATAATTGTTAAAATGGGTGAAAGCTTTGCCACGGGAAGCAGTGCTGGGGGAGGATTCAATATTCTGAGAAATTCCCCCAAAATGAATTATCGCTTGCTTAAAGCCTGGATAAAGAGCAAGCAAGAGAAAACTCCCATTATGCCTAAGGATATATGGAAACTAAAAGGCTTAATATGTGCTGGCACAGATTCAGCGACTACCAAAAATAAAATTGAGCATTATTGGGGAGTGAAACCACTGGAGATGTTTGGCGGTACTGAACCAGCCTGTATTGGCACCGAGACATGGAGTAAGAATGGTTTAGTGCTTTTTCCAGATGTTGCTTTTTATGAGTTCATCCCTAAGTCGGAGATGGAAAAGAACATTGAGAATCAATCCTATATTCCCAGTACATACCTGCTCGACGAATTAGTGGCCGGCAATCATTATGAGATTGTCATTTCAAATTTCAAAGGAGGAGCCTTTGCTCGCTACAGGACCGGGGACATGTTCCAATGCCTATCTCTAACTAATGAAAATGATGGAATTAATTTACCTCAGTTCAACTATATTGATCGGGTGCCTTCGATGATAGACATTGCAGGCTTCACTAGAATAACTGAAAATACTATCAACGAAGCTCTTAGAATCTCAAAACTTGATATAGATAGATGGTTTGCCACCAAGGATATAGACGAATTTAAGCGGGCTTTTATGCATCTTTATGTCGAAATTGGAGCTGAAGGGATGAATATTGGCCTCACTAAAAATATAATTACTGAACATCTATCCATTTATTTCCGATATATAGATGGAGATTATAAAGACTTGAAGTCACTGCTGGGAATAGAGCCTCTAGTAATATCAATAATACCGAGAGGCACAATCAGTCAATTTGCTAATATACACGGACGGATGCTCAGAAGAATGAACCCCTCGCCGTATGATGTTACTGATGTTTTGAGAATTGCCCGGGGAGAAAGTAGAAGAGAGGTGTGTTAATGCCCTTTTCACGGATATTCTTTTGGATAGTACCGATAATAGCATTAGGCAGCTATTGTTTGCTCATGCTCTTTTTGATCTTAGCCCAAAAGGATAAATATATCCGTTCCTTTATGCCATTTCTAGCTGCATTAATAATCTGGACTTTATCAGCTGTATTTATGCAAATTCAACTTTATCCAGGGGTGTTGTTTTGGAACAAGATAATGATTGCTGGAATGCTGGCCGTACCCTTTCTGCTCTATTATTTTGTATCTGTATTTGTAGGTTCCCTCAATATTATTAGGACTACCCTATGGGGGATCTCGACCGCTGCTGCGGTGATAATAGGTCTTTTAGGACTGGTTGTAACAGATGCAAGTGTAATAACCAACATCATATCAGTAAATGGTCGTGATTTTACAACTGTGGAGTTTATTTATCAACTGGGTACTATGGCTACTCCAGTTTATATTTATATGTTTATTATAATTGCGGCCATTCTTGTCAAAGTGACAGCAAGCATTAGAAAAGGTTATATCACTTTTGAACGGATTAGTCTGATTGTTATCGGGATCACAATTATGTTTGTTGGTTCACTTACCAACATCTCTCTTTCTTTAGGAAAATATCCTATTGACATATTGTCATGTTTAATCAATGCCATACTAATTGTGATTGCTATATATAAGTATCGTATGCTGGAGCTCAGGTTTATGATGACCAAGGGACTTGTTTTCTCGTTATTAGCAACAATTATTACCATAATATACATACATCTTGTTCTTTATTTACAAAGTATAACTGGTGATGTGTATCAAAATACTATTCCGTACATAACTACCTTTATGGCCCTATTGCTTGCGTTCTTATTTCAGCCCCTATACAGGTTAGCCAGTCAAATGGTAGATAAGATGTTTTATCGGGCAGAGTATTCCCGTCGCCAAGCTCTGAAAAATTTCAGTTCGGTAATTTCCAATAACTTGGATTTGAATAGTATATCCCTGGAATTAATTGAAGCAATACAGTTAGCTATTCGGGCCAAACATATATGCATATTAACCAAACACGAAGATGAAAAAAACTATTATATTTTTCAAACTTCGTCACAACTTTTTAAACCAGATTTAAAGATAGCCATAAATAATCCTATTGTAACGTGGTTTGCCTCTGATAATCCCAGTCTGTCCAGAGAACAATTGTATTCCCTGCCTTTTTTTAAATCCATGTGGGAAAAAGAGAAAAGGGAGATTTATGATTTAGGAATTGAGGTAATCGTACCAATAAAGAGCCGCAATGAAATCATTGGTATGCTGATGCTTACTCAAAAACA
>JAQUIZ010000215.1 GCA_028683355.1 Fermentimonas sp. | reverse complement strand
ACCAGAAAAGTTGCAAAGGAAGAGGATGTACCTTTAATTGACATAAATCAAATGTCCCGTGACTTTATAACTATGCTGGGTGACGAGGCTTCCAAACCTTATTACAGATGGGTAGAACCTGGAGTAGATCCTAAAAAACCTGAGGGATTGCAAGATGATACTCATATGATGGAAAAGGGGGCTATGCAAATAGCCAGGTTTGTAGCTGAAGGTATTGCTGAGCTAAATCTACCTGAATTAAGTGAAAATATAATCATAACAAAATAAAATATTAAATGAATCGAATTTTTTATAATAGCATAGTAATCTTTATATTATTGTTATTATCACAAGCAGCACTGCCCGGAACGAATCAAAATAACTCACAACGAGTTAAATATAACTTCAACAGTGACTGGCTACTCCATATAGGAGATTTGGAAAATGGGTCAGACGTCGGCCTAAAGGATTCTGCATGGAAAGATGTAACACTGCCAAGTGCATTCAATGAAGATGAGGCTTATAAAGTAGCTATCGATCAACTTACAGACACAATTGTATGGTATCGTAAACACTTCAGGCTTCCAAAGAGTGATCAGGGGAAAAAAGTTTTTCTTGAGTTTGAGGGAATACGTTTTGGAGGTGAGTTTTTTATCAATGGCAAAAACATAGGACTTCATGAAAATGGAGTTATGGCTGCAGGATTCGATATTACCGAACATATTAATTACAACAAGGAGAATGTGCTCGCTGTTAGAATTGATAACTCATGGCAATATAGAGAAAGAGCCACAAATCAAAGATATCAGTGGAACGACCGTAACTTTAATGCAAACTACGGTGGAATACCCAAGAATGTTTATCTGCATGTGAGCGATCATCTCTACCAGACTCTGCCTTTATACAGCAATCTGGGAACGACCGGAACATATATTTATGCACGGGAAATAAATGTAAGCAAAAAGAATGCAATCATATTTGCAGAATCAGAGATAAAAAATGAATATAAAGCGCCCAAAACATTCCGCTATGAAATGGCTATTGAGGATATGGATGGGAAAATTATCAGTAAGGCTTCAGGAAATGAAATAACAATACAACCCGGTGTAACTGTAACTGCGCAAGTATATGATAAAGTAGAAAATCTTCATTTCTGGACTTGGGGATTTGGCTATCTTTATAATGTTTATACCACATTGTATGTCGACAATAAACCTGTTGATATGGTTACCACCAGAACGGGATTCAGGAAAACTCGTTTTGGTGATGGCATGGTATGGCTAAACGACAGAATAATTCAGCTAAAAGGATATGCGCAACGAACCAGTAATGAGTGGCCTTCCGTAGGCATGTCAGTACCGGCATGGCTTAGCGATTTTAGTAATAGGATGATTGTAGAAGGTAACGGCAATTTGGTACGCTGGATGCATGTTACGCCATGGAAACAAGATGTAGAATCTTGTGACCGTGTAGGACTGTTACAGGCTATGCCTGCAGGTGATGCAGAAAGAGATGTTGATGGCAGACGTTGGGAACAACGTACTGAACTAATGCGAGATGCTATTATTTATAACAGAAACAACCCAAGTATAATCTTTTATGAGTGTGGCAATGAATCAATAAGCGAAGAACATATGGCTGAAATGATTTCTATTCGCAACATGTATGATCCATACGGTGGTCGTGCCATAGGCTCAAGGGAGATGCTCGACATTGATATTGCAGAATGGGGAGGCGAAATGCTTTATATCAATAAAAGCGCAAAACACCCAATGTGGGCAACTGAGTATTGCAGAGATGAGGGACTTCGTAAATACTGGGACAACTACTCCTATCCTTTCCATAAGGATGGTGACGGACCTATGTATAAAGATCAAAATGCGAGTTCATATAACCGCAATCAGGACTCTTTTGCAAGAGAATTGGTAACACGCTGGAACGATTTTTTCAGAGTTCGTCCAGGAACCGGTAAAAGAGTAAGTTCTGGTGGAGTTAAGATTATATTCTCAGATTCAAACACCCATTTCAGAGGAGAGGAAAACTATCGTAGAAGCGGAGTAACAGACCCGATGCGTGTTCCTAAAGATGGCTATTTTGCACATAAAGTTATGTGGGACGGATGGGTTGACATCGAAAACTACCATACACATATTGTTGGCCATTGGAATTATACACCAGAAGTGGAAAAAGACATCTATGTGGTTTCATCAGGTGAAGAGGTTGAGCTTTTTGTAAATGGCAAATCTTTGGGAATGGGTGAAAGAAGTGATAATTTCATGTTCACCTTCAGCAATATTAAATGGGAGCCGGGTACTTTAGAAGCCGTCAGCTATGATTCCCAAAAGAATTTATTAAGCAGCCATAAGGTTGAAACTACAGGAAAACCTGCCTCAGTAAGACTAAAACTAATGCAAGCCCCGGATGGTTTCAAGGCAGATGGTGCCGACTTGGTATTAGTAGAGGCAGAAGTAGTTGATAATAACGGCAATCGTTGCCCACTCGCTAACGATATGATATCCTTTAGCCTGAATGGACCGGCTGAGTGGAGAGGAGGAATTGCACAAGGTCCCGATAACTATATACTCTCTCAGAATCTGCCTGTTGAGTGTGGAGTAAACAGAGTATTAATTCGCTCAACAAATAAGAGCGGCAATATTAAACTTACGGCTACAGCCGAAGGTTTAAACCCTGCATCAATATCTTTCAAATCGATTCCTACAAGTGAAAGAAACGGACTTTCCACTTACATCAGTGGAGAACATCAGCCAAGCTATTTGGAAAGAGGTGAAGTTTTGGGAGGTGAATCATTTACTGTATCTCGCAATCAGATAAATATTATAAATGCAACAGCCGGCTCAAATGAAGAGCAGGTAAAGAGCAGTTTTGACGATAACGAACTGTCAGAATGGACCAACGATGGATTACTTTCAACTGGTTGGATAAGCTATGAGCTGGAGCGGGATGCTTTAATTTCTGAAATTGAACTTAAACTAACCGGATGGAGGATGAGAAGTTATCCTATTCAAATTTTTATTGATGATACACTGGTCTATGAAGGTGAAACAGATAAAAGTTTGGGCTATATTTCTATTCCGGTTGAACCTACAAAGGGAAGATTTGTAAAGATTCAACTTATTGGACAGAGCTCTGACAAGGATGCTTTCGGAGAGATTGTGGAGATTACCGGTACAAAAGAACTTGATTTGTACAAAGACCCTAATGCCATGAACGCTAAAGGGCAGCTAAGGATTGTAGAAATAGATATTTATGAAAAGGCGGGCAATTCTAAAGATGATAAAATTACTGTTCATACAATAGGCGATTCCACCATGGCACCCAAGGATACGATAGGAAATCCCGAAAGAGGTTGGGCAATGGCTTTGCCACTATATTTGGATACTGATAAAGTTCAGGTAGAAAACTATGCCAGAAATGGCAGGAGCACTAAAAGCTTTATTGATGAAGGTAGATGGCAAACTGTAATGGATAACATGAAACCGGGCGATTA
>JAQUIZ010000214.1 GCA_028683355.1 Fermentimonas sp. | reverse complement strand
ATTTATTATTTTTTAAATTTTTTAATGTATGAAAAAGAGTTATTTTTTTAAATTTTTTGTCTTTGCATTAGTAGGCGCACTAGCAATATTGCCCTCTTGTAAGGATTATGATGATGACATCAGTCATTTGGAAAGTGAGATTTCCACCCTAAAGGGCATGAGTGCAGACTTGACAGCCATAAGGGCTGACATTTCTGCTGCTCAAAGTGCTGCAGACAATGCTCTTACAAAGGCTAACGATGCACTTGCTAAAGCAAATGAAGCTCTTCAAGCTGCACAGAACGCAGGTGATGCTGATGCTATAGAAGCTGCACAAACTGCTGCTGACAATGCACAAACTGCTGCTGATGCTGCTCAAGCCAAAGCTGATGAGGTTGAGGCAGAAGCTGAAAGACTGTTAGGTCTTATAGATGCTTTGGAAGGAAGAGTTGATGCACTTGAAGCATTAGATAGTCCTTCAAAAGCTGACCTTGATGCAGTTTCTGATGAAATTGCTGATATCAATGAACAAGTTATGAAGCTGTTTGGACATCGCTTAACTAGCATTACTTTAGAACCAACATTCAACGTTCATGGTATCCCAACCATTAAATTTAACACTTTGGGATTTGTACCACAAGTATTTGAGGAAGATCACGGACTATATGCAAGTGTAACAATGCCTGTTGATAAAGCCGAGCTTATCACGATTGATGGTGGAAACACAATTGCAGAATACCGTTTAAGTCCAAGGTATATTGATAAGAAATCAATTGGATTTCCTTATTTAGAATCGATTGTATCTGAGAATATTGAATTATATCCTATTTTTAGATCAGTAGATTCGGATAAAGCATTTAAAAACTCACCAATTGCTCCTGTTGAAGGACAAGATTTAGAAATTACAGATGAAGGTATTCTTAAGCTGAAAGTAACAAAAACTATCGATGAGTTTTTAGGTTCTGAAGTGGAATTATTTTATTCAGAAAATTTCTATGAGTATCAATCTGAGACTGGAGCAACTGAGATGGTAGATTTCGATGGTATTAAAGAAAGATTCTACTTTGCTTCATTAGGAATTCCTATTGCTGAAGAATATTTGACAGAAGAAGAAAAAGCAGAAGGTGGAGCTGTTGTAACATCTGAGCATTATCGTGTGGAAGAGTTTCTTAATCGCCCAAAAATCAAGAGTACAATTGCTGAAGATGAAATTCTCACATGGTTTGATCCAAATACTGGAGAAAAAAATGATGGAAGTGAGCATTATGTACCATATGCATTGGATAAAGATGGCAAACCGGTTCATTACTCTTCACTCAACCTACTTATTGAAACTGACTTCGATGAACTAGTTGATACGGTAGCTTATTGGAAAGAAGGTATTGATTTGACCAAGCTTGTTACAGTGTGTACAGTTGATGATCACGCCACACTTGAAGATTATGCTGACTACGGGTTGGAATTCAGATTTAGACTTGCTGATGTAGAATATCTACAAGGCGATAACGAAACAGACCAGCAAAAATTTGCTGAAATTGATGCTAATGGTTTCATGACGTCTAAAGTATATACTATTGATGGTGAAACAGAAACTGCAAAAGGTCGAGAGCCAATTGTTGAAGTATCTTTAATCAATACGAAAAAAGACAACAAATTGGTTGATATGAGATTTATTAAAGTTCAATGGGGTGATAAACCTGCTGAACCTCAAGTGTTAGATCCATATACTTTCGATGCACAAACAGTATCTTGCGATTACATCGAAAATAGATTAGGAACACAAGCTGTTAACGAACGTATTTACAGACAAGTTGAAAAAATGTGGGGTATCTCTAAAGATGAATTCCATGACTTATATACAGAATATGAACTTATTGATCTAGTAAGAGGTAATGGCACTGTTATAATGGAAGATGGTGATTCAGGATCTCTATCAAATGAGGTAGACAATGAATCATCTACAGCAGATATTATATTCTACCACTTAGAAGATGGACAGTCTAATATGTCTTGGAATTATGTATGGAAAATGAGTCCTGCAGCTGTAGGAACAATTGTACCTGCTGAAAAAGAAACTTACACACTAACCGTTAAGTTTATTGATAAGACAGCCTCTAAAGTTAAAGGTGATATCTTAATGGATTTCATTATGGATGTAACTATTCCAACTCAAGAGTTTGCTTATCAAGGAACATTCTGGAGAAATGGTGTTGGTGAAGGTGTATTCAACGTAAATCCATTAGTTTATAGACCTGATATTCATGGAAATGATCTACCAAATAATGAACCTAAAGTAGGTTCAAGCCATATTGACACTGATCTTGTAAATGGATATATATTCAAGGACACTAAGAAAAAACCAGTTAACTTAGCTGAGTTTATCAACCACTTAGAAGGGTGTGCAGAAGTTAATTTTATATTTGATGATAGTCGTTTTAGCAATTATGCTTATCTATCTGATTATACAGTAACTCCTGACAAAGCTTCATTATGGTATAAAACTGATGATCCGGCAAATATAACAAACTTTGACTACGTAGTGTCCGATGCACTTGCTGCTTCAATTAACAATAAGTTTGGTGCTTTAGCAAATAGAGAACCATCACTTTATAAAGATAACATTAACCCACTGTTAGGTACGGAAGTTGATGAAGCTACAGCAATTATCCGCTTACATGAGGAAGAAGGAGAAGAGCTAGGTACGGAAGGTGCTATTGGATTGATTGGTAAGAATGTACCTGTTAACTTAGTTGTTTCTTACAACGCATTTAACGAGGTTGCAGTACAAGAATTTGAAGTTCACTTTATCGATCCCTTAAAAATTGATGGAGCAATCTCAGATCAGTTTACCGATGCAGTAGTTGGAGGTAGCTTTGTAAATGTTGAAAAAGGATTCACATTCACAGACTGGAACTTCTATAAAGTTGCAAAAGGAACTGTTGGAACAGTAGAAAAAGAAAAATGGGCACCACAATTGTATAATTACTATGCAGTTAACAATGTAATATTTGACACTGAAAACGTTAAGACTAGTTTGACACTGGTAGGTGACACATACATCCATCAAGATGGAACTACAGATGGCAACTTACCAACAGATGCTTCATTGACTCAAGTAAATGATGCTGGTGAATCAGTTGAAAGTGACCCAACTCAACTTAGGTATGATAATGCTTTGGGAACTCCAGTAAATGTGGACTACAATATGTTTATTGACGTATCTGTTGATTACAAATGGGGTACTTTAACTAAGCCAGGTCTTATGATTCATGTTAATAAAGCCGAAGGTACACCAACTAACGGTGAATAATAACAGAACATATATTTTGTAAAGTACTAACTTTACAATAATCAAACTCTCAATATTAAGGGGGTGCCTTAAAAAGAGGCACCCTCTTTTTCCCTTTCAAAAATCAACCATTATAAAACACTAACATTTTAAATAATAGAGGTATGAAGAGATTTTTTTTATTAGCTGCTACCTTCCTGGCGATTTCGCTGGCGGCATTCTCGCAAGAGAGAGAGATTATGGAGGAA
>JAQUIZ010000074.1 GCA_028683355.1 Fermentimonas sp. | reverse complement strand
ATCTATGAGATGTTACTTCGGGATTTCTCTGAAAAGGGGGATTTGACTGATGCAATGAAGCATCTTGATTACCTTGAATCACTTGGTGTAAATGCAATTGAGCTTATGCCTGTACAGGAATTTGACGGCAACGACAGCTGGGGATATAATCCTGCATTTTTCTTTGCTATGGATAAAGCTTATGGCTCTGACAGGATGTATAAGGAGTTTATTGATGAGTGCCATAAACGGGGTATTGCTGTAATACTTGATGTGGTTTACAATCACGCAACAGGTGCAAACCCTTTTGCAAGGATGTGGTGGAATTCTTCTGACAATAAAACATCCGTAAACAATCCATTCTTTAATGTTACTGCACCTCATCCCTATTCAGTATTTCATGATTTTAACCATGAAGCTCAGATAGATGGCAAATACATTGTTAGAGATTTTGTAAAACGCAATCTGAAGTTCCTGCTTGAGGAATATAAAATAGATGGTTTCCGCTTCGACCTCACAAAAGGTTTCACCCAAAAGAGCAGTACAGAGTCGTCTGCATCAAATTACGATGCTTCACGAATCGCAATTTTAAAAGAGTACAATAATGCAGTCAAAGCAGTAAATCCCAATGCCTACGTTATACTGGAACATTTTGCCGATGATCGCGAAGAGACCGAGCTAAGCAATGAAGGCATGATGGTTTGGCGAAATCTAAAAGTGAATAATGATAGAGATTCTTACTCTCAATCCGCAATGGGATGGAAAGAAGATTCAGATTTCAGAAGAGCTTATTATAATACCTCTTCTCGACCATCTAATAGTTTAGTAAGCTATATGGAAAGCCACGATGAAGAAAGAATAGCTTATAAACAGTTAACATGTGGCAATGGAATAATCAAAACAAACCTAGATGCCCGCATGAAACAACTTGAAACAAACGCAGCATTCTTCTTCACAGTGCCCGGTCCTAAAATGATATGGCAGTTTGGCGAATTAGGATACGATATTTCAATTAATGAGAATGGTAGAACTGGCAAGAAACCAATAAAATGGAACTATCTGAATGAACCTCCTCGTAAACAGCTGCATGATACATATAGTACATTAATAAACCTTAGAATGGAGCACCCGGAATTATTTAACTCCACTGCTACTCTAGATTGGAAAGTTTCAACAGCATTCTGGAATCAAGGCAGATTTATCACCTTATCATCGTTTGGAAATTCAAAACAGGTTGTTGTAGTTGGTAATTTCACAAATGAGCCAATCACTGCAACAACCACATTCCCAAATACTGGAACCTGGTATAATTATATGAATCAGACAGAGACTCTGAATGTTACTACTGCAAATATGAGTACCCCAGTTCCTGCAAACAGTTTCCTTATTTACACCTCGTTTAAAGATTAACTCATTACATAATGATATTTTTTATCTGGTCCTGATCGGGACCAGATATTTTTTTATATCCCTGAAAATGATACTAATGAAGTGTTTAAGATGTACCTCACCCAATTCAATACTGTATCAACACTGTAGTAACACTGTATCAACACTGTTAAATTACAGTGTTGATACAGCCGATGTTATACCAAAGTTTTGCCGCTTAAACCCAAGCAGGAATATAGAGCTATTTTGTTTGCAATTTTGAAACTTGTGTTATCTTTGCGAGTATAACATTATAAAAATTACAGATTAGAAATTCTTAAACAAAAATCAAATGAAGTCGATAGCAATCATTTACGGATCCAGTACTGAGCACACAAAAGAAGCTGCCGAGAGAATAGCTGAATTACTGGCAGATTATTCTCCCACATTAGCAGATATTTATGAGGGAGATGAGGAACCATTTAAGACCCACGATGTACTTATTTTGGGAGTTTCCACATGGGGTGTACAGGATCTGCAGGACGACTGGAATGATTTCTACCCTAAACTTGAGCAGATTGATCTCTCAGGAAAAAAAGTAGCCCTATTCGGAATGGGTGATGCCTCTATTTATCCAAGCTCCTTTGTTGATGCAATTGGTATACTTTATGAGATAGTAGTAAAACAGGGAGCAACAGTAATTGGTCAGGTTTCAACTGAAGGATACGACTTTGAATACTCGAGAGCACTTGTAGACGATCAGTTCGTTGGATTACCTCTGGATGACGACTATGAGCCTGAGCTGACAGAAGAGCGCATAGTTAATTGGGTGGAACAACTTAAACCGCACCTGTCATAGTCGGTTATATTCATTTCAAACAGGGTAATCTACTGTGCCGGCGTTATCTCTTTAACTTATAAACATCATCTTTATCCTGAACAATAAATACACTTATTGCACCTAAAATAAGGGAGCAGCCGGCAAGGACTAAAGTAAGTATTACCTGTCCGTTAAACAATTCGCGGGTAATAAATCCAAGTATACTTGCAGCAAGTATCTGTGGGATTACAATAAAGAAATTGAATATACCCATATAGGTACCCATTTTATCAGCAGGAAGTGATCCTGTTAGTATTGCATAAGGCATAGATAATATGCTTCCCCATGCAAAACCTACCCCTATCATGGGTATCAGCAACATATTCGGATCATTAATAAAGTAAAGAGAAATAAAAGACAATCCTCCAAAGGCCAAGGCTACTGCATGAGTGGCCTTGCGTCCTATCTGACGAGCTATGAGAGGCAGCAAAAAGGCACTAATTGCAGAAACAGCATTATATACAGCAAAAAGAACACCTACCCAGTTTGCTCCCTGATTATATAGTAAGGAACTAGAATCTGTTGTCCCATATATGTGCTGAGTTATTGCAGGAGTAGTGTAGATCCACATTGCATAAAAAGCAAGCCAGGAGAAAAACTGAACTACAGCCAACTGCCCCATTGTTTTGGGCATATGCAGCAGATCATTCATTATCCCCACCAATCCTTTTGGTTGATTACTTTTCCTGGTAATTAATGCAGAAATAATTAGAATCAGACCAAAAGCCAGAAGAAGTCCTGATATAATATAGAGTTGTGCATTTTCATGATCAAGTTTAAAAACCATTATCAGAAGTGTGGTAACAATACCCGCTAGAGTCCAGATAACCCCCCTTTTCATAAACTGATTTGAAGTTACGGGTGTTTTTACAACTGTCTTGATACCCGTTGACTTCTCTTTTTCCTCTTCAAAAGCAGCCAGCTCTTCAGGTGAATACTCTTTAGATGTAAAAACAGTATACAATACAGACGCAAGAAGTACTACTCCTCCAATATAAAAAGAGAGTTTCACAGATTGAGGAATAACACCCTCGGCTGCAGTATTGGGCACTCCAAACCAGTTTGTTAGTATATAAGGCAGAGCAGACGCAATTACAGCACCTGTACCTATAAAAAAACTTTGCATGGCAAATCCCATTGTTCTTTGCTCTGAGGGAAGGTTGTCACCTACAAATGCTCTGAACGGCTCCATCGAAATGTTAATTGAACCATCCATTATCCACAGCATTCCTGCAGCAATCCATAATGAGGGAGAGTTTGGCATTATGAAAAGTGCTAATGTAGTAAATATCGCACCTATCATAAAGTAAGGACGACGACGACCAAAACGGTTCCACGTTTTATCACTGAAATGACCTATAATTGGTTGAACTATCAATCCTGTTATAGGCGCAGCAATCCATAAAATAGGGATATCTTCTACTCTGGCACCCAAAGTTTCAAAAATACGGCTAACGTTGGCATTCTGTAAAGCAAAGCCAAACTGGATGCCTAAGAATCCAAAACTCATGTTCCATATCTCCCAAAATGTTAATCGTCTTTTCTTCATGTTTTTTAGATAAAATGATTTAAGTAAAAATATTGTTTTGCAGACTGATAAGTAACAAATATACAAGGGTTTTTCAAATAATATTTACGCAAACGTTTGCACCAGCTTTGTTGACTCCTTTATCACCAGTTCTGTCTTTATAACTCTGCTTACTACCCCCTCCTTTTTTTCTTTTCCTTCAATACGATTTATAAGCAGGCGGGCAGCAACTTTACCCATTTCAAAACCATGCTGATCTACACTGGTAAGTCTTGGATAAGTAACTTCTGTAATATAGCTGTTAGTAAATCCGCAAACTGAAATATCCTCGGGCACCTTAAAACCCATGCTCTTTGCTATTTGTATACAGTATGCTGCAACCTCATCATTGATGCAAAAGAATGCATCAGGTAAAGGATCGTGTTTCAGCATTTCAGGAATAACCACTTTTGCAAGGTCAACTGTATCACAAACTTCTATCAGATTCTTATTAATTGCAATCTTATATTTCCGCAGTGCATCTTCATAACCCATTCTCCTGTTGTTAGATATAGGCATTGATGGTACAGAGCCTAAAAAAGCAATATTTCTGCATCCGGACTCAATTAGATATTCAACAGCAGTAAATGCTCCTGTATAGTCATCAACAACAACCTTATCGGTATTAATACCTGTACAAATACGATCAAAAAAAAGCAGATTCACATTGTTATCAATAATATCCTGAAAATGGTCAAACTTCAATGTTGTTTTGGACTGTGAAATTAGAATACCGCAAACTCTTGCATCCAGCAGTGTTTCCACACTTTTCACCTCCCTCTCATAATCCTCATTTGAGTGTGAAATAAGTAGATTATAACCCTCGCTCTCTGCCTCTTGCTGAATGCCATCAAGTACTGTTGAGAAAAAATAGTGTACTATCTCGGGAACAATTACCCCTATAGTGTTATTTTTATTTGTACGTAGCTGTAATGCCAGTCTGTTAGGTTTATACCTGTGTTCCTCTGCATATTCTTGTACTGCTCTGCAAGTCTCTTTACTGATAGCAGGATGATTACGCATTGCCCTGGAAACAGTTGACGGCGATAAATTAAGTGCTTTTGCTATATCTTTTAAGGTAATTTGTCCCATTTTTCAATTGCCTCGAATTTAAAATTATAATGATCTGACTTATTTCTGTATCTCAAGTTATATATAAGAAAAATCATTTTATCAAAAATAGACATAAAAACAGTAAAAATCAACCTTATTAAAAAAAATAAGTCGTTTTAGGAAAAAACCGGGACTCGATTACAGATAAAATTTATATTTTTGTTAATAAACATATCTAATCTTTTTGTATGACAGAGACTAAAACAACCTTAAGTGTACAGTCCGAGGTGGGTAAACTTGAAGCAGTATTACTTCACTACCCCGGACCTGAAGTGGAAAATATGACACCACGTAATGCCCAAAGAGCACTATACAGCGACATCCTAAATCTGTCTATTGCTAGAAAAGAGTATGATCAGCTACAAGGGGTACTTAAAAAGACCTCGAGGGTTTATGAAGTTTCTGATCTTCTGACAAGGGTTCTGGAAAAGGAAAATCTTAAGGAACAACTTATTCTCAAAATCAGCGACTTGGAACAGGTTCACGGATATGCAGATTACCTCATGAAACTCTCTCCCCAAAACTTATCGAGGATATTAATCGAGGGGTTACCAATAAAAATCAACACTCTTACAGACTTCTTACGTGAAGAATATTATGCACTTAAACCACTCTACAATTTTTACTTCACACGCGATGCCAGTGCAATAATTGGCAATAATGCAATAATATGTAAAATGGCTAATAGTGTGCGCCTTCGCGAATCACTTATCATGGATGCCATTTTTGAAAGTGATCTATTTTTCGATACTAATACAATTAACACATACGATATTTCACGCAACAACCCCTTAGTGAAAGTAGAAGGTGGGGATATACTTGTGATAAGAGATGATATTTTGCTCATAGGTAACGGCTCCAGAACAAGCTCACAGGGAATCGATCTTCTGGTAAATGAGTTTTGTAAAACAGGAAACGGTAAAAAACATGTTATCGTACAACAACTACCTGAGTCACCCGAATCATTTATTCATCTGGATATGGTTTTCACAATGCTTGATACAAACACTGCTATGGTATACAAGCCATTAATTATGAGCAGCTCACCATATCAAACTGTTCATATGCAGATTGAAAACGGAAAGGTAGTCAAAATATCATCAGCCGGAGGAATACTTAGTCTGCTCAGAAAACTTGGAGTCGATCTGGAACCTGTGATTTGCGGGGGAAAAGCAGATGAATGGGATCAGGAAAGAGAACAGTGGCATAGTGGTGCTAATTTCCTTGCAATAGCACCCGGTAAAGTTATCTCGTATGCACGAAACGTTCACACTCTTGAAGAGCTTAGCAAGAATAATTTTGAAATAGTTACAGCACGAGATGTCATAAACGACAAATTCAGTATCGACTCAACAAAAAGATGCGTTATTACAATTGAAGGATCTGAACTGCCGCGTGGTGGTGGCGGTCCCCGATGCATGTCAATGCCATTACGCCGTAGTTAATTATAGTATGTCCTTTATTTCTACCAGTGAGTCAACAGTATAAGTAGGCTCAAAACCATCAGGCTTAATTTGTGCAGGATTGAACCATATCTGGTCAATCCTGCTGTTCTTTGCACCTACGATATCAGCTTCCCAGCTATCACCAATCATAATCGTTTTGTTACGTTTAGAGTTGGTGTTTTTTAGAGCGTAAGTAAAAATCCCCTCGTGAGGCTTATTAATATTAGCATCTTCAGATAAAATAATTTTATCGAAGTATGATCTTAAACCTGAGTTCTCAATTTTCTTAAACTGTACCTCTCTGAATCCGTTAGAAAGTATATGCATCCGGTATCTTGGCTTCAGGTATTCCAAAAGCTCAATAGTGCCATCAATCAAGCGTGTTTTTCTTGTTGTCCTTTCAAGAAAATCATCACTTAGGTTTTTAGCGTATTCCGGGTCATTTAATCCAAACTCCCTTACCGGAACCAGAAATCTCTCAACAATAAGCTCTTCTTTTTTTATGACTCCCTGACGGTATAGTCCCCACAAATGATTATTACTCGGCATATAAACCTTGTAATAATCCTGAAATGCAGGATAATATTCTGAATATCCGTAATCGTTATAAATCTCTTCAAGACACTCCCTACCATTCAGATGGATGTCCCACAGTGTATCGTCAAGATCAATAAATAAGTTCTCGTACATTCACCCAATCAGCTTACTTCAATAATAAGATATTTGGTCAGACTCCAAAATCGCTGTGTATCTGTTATCTGGAAAGTAAGATTTCCATCACCTCCGGTTACAAACTCATAGGTGCCTTCAGGATGCGTAGACCAAAGTTTACCTTTTTTAGAGTACAAAGGAATATTGGTTACTTCACGAATATCAATCTGCAGAAAATAATCTTTATTAAAAGTATCCTGCATTACACGTGTTGCCTGTAAAAAACCACCTGAAAGAATTTTCTGATCCTTAAGTTCGTTAGCAGTACCGAATACATAATAAGCTGTATGAAGAGTTCTGTCCTGCTCCTGAATTGTAGCTGACTGCTGCTCTGTTTCCAGGGCCAGTGATGTGATATCTTGCGAAAGCTGAGCAATTTGTTCATCCTTAAGAGCAAGCTCATTCTGCAGTTCAGCAAGTCGGCCTGCACTCTCTTGCATCTCACGGTTTAGTCTGCTGATTGTGTTTTTTAGAGAAGCGAGTTCGGTGTTGCTGCTGCTGTACTTCTTGTTAAGTGCATCCAGCTGAGCTTTATTGCGTTGCAGGATTTCATTTATCATTCTGAAGTTTTCAGTAACCCTCTGTTTTGTATCCTGACTCATCTCTCCTGATTGGGCCGATTGAGTAGAAATATACTTCTCAGCTTCTCTAATTCTCTCAAAATTTGCTTCCACCTCACTAATAACGGACATCATTTCTGCAGCCTCACCATCTGCATCTGCAGATTGCATTAAAAGAGAATCGCGCTGTGCCTGCAGATCCTTGTATTCTTTCGACTCCTTTACATTTGTACATGAAACAATCAGTCCCATAACAAGAAACAAAATCCATACTTTTTTCATAAATTATAATATTTATATTTTACAATTATAAAAAATTCTCTTTACTATTTTTTTATATTAATCCTTGCCTTTAACTACTATAACAAACTCACCCCTTGGTTCGTTTTCTTTAAAGTGATTTGTTAATTCTTCAAGTGTGCCCCTTACTGTTTCGGCATACAATTTAGATATCTCCCTGGAAACAGATGCAGCTCTTTCATTTCCCATATTTTCGGCCAGCTGTGTGAGTGTTTTAACAACTCTGTAAGGAGACTCATAAAAAATCATCGTTCTCACTTCTTCGGATAGCTGTCTGAGTCGGGTTTGTCTGCCTTTTTTCTGAGGAAGAAACCCTTCAAAACAGAAACGATCATTTGGCAAACCTGACTCAACAAGTGCAGGAACAAAAGCTGTAGCACCGGGAAGACACTCAACCTCAACACCTTCGCTTACACAATCTCTGACAAGCAAATATCCGGGATCTGAAATAGCGGGAGTGCCTGCATCAGATATTAATGCAAACACTTCACCCGATTTCATCCTATCTACCAGATGAACAGTAGCCTTGTGTTCGTTGAATTTGTGATACGACTGCATACGCGTTTCAATACCGAAGTGTTTCATAAGCACACTACTGGTTCGTGTATCTTCTGCCAGAATAATATCGCACTCTTTAAGCACTTTCAGTGCCCTAAGAGTTATATCTTCCAAATTTCCTACAGGAGTGGGTACTACATACAGTTTTCCCATCTTTAGACTCTATTTACTTAAATCCCTTTTTAACAATCGACAGAAAGTCAGTTACAGTAGGATTATCCAAATCCGCAGTAACATTCTCTCTTATATAATCTTCAGCTTCGTTGTATGATTCAAAATTATTAAGTTTCTCTATTGTACTGTTCATCCTGTGCCGGTCATTACCAAACAGTTCACGTTGAAAAAGAAACCTGTCGTTAAGGCTTATTCCTCTTTTTAAGTCTACCACGGCAGGTGGTGTTTTGATTATATCATTAATTGATTTGGGAGCATTATCAATATCAGCTATACTTTTCCTTACTTTATTATCAGAATCAGTAACCTTTTTAATTTGGTTATCATCAGATATATACGGATTTCTGTATTCAGGCAACACCAAACCTTCAGAATGAATGTTTCCGGATTGAATTTCTAACTTTTCAACATCCCTATCATTTGTCTTAGACAAAACTTGCTCTCTATCCTCCTGCAACTGCAAGTCTTTTACTTTTGACAAAAAATATTCTTTTTCTTTTTCTTTTTCCTGTGCGGCCTCCTGCTCTTTCCGTTCTTTTTCTGACAGTACAACTACCAGTCGCTCCATCTGACTCTTCAAATCATCAACCTGCATAAATTCAAGATCATGCAGTATTTCGGTAATTTTCTGAGTCTTATTAAATGATTCTTTGAAAAAAGAAAACGGCAGGTTACCGCTGTTGTTGACCTCCAGTACACTTTCCTGTAAGGATTTTATCTCACTAAGAAGCCGTTCAATATAAAATGTTTTTTTTTCAGACATCTGATATTCCTTTATTTAATGAATCTTATGGCATACACTTTATGTGAATCGCTCATTCCATGAAACACACAAAAGTAATCATATTTTAGAAAGCTCAATAAAATCGTCAGGCAAATTTACAAGATATAACGTTTGAGTTGCCCGTGTAATTGAAGTATATAACCATCTGTAGAAACTTTCTCCTAAGTATGATTTTTGTATATAACCAATATCCAAAAACACATTTTTCCATTCTCCACCCTGTGCCTTATGACAGGTGACTGCGTAGCCGTATTTTGTTTGCAATGCATTAAAATAGAGATCAGCTTTTACTTTCTTATACCTCAGCCTTTTTTGTGTAATGTGACTGTAATCCTCCATTACTTTCGAGAAAAGATGATTATTCTGCTCACTTGTTAATCCCGGCACTTCTGTATGCAACACATCAAGATTTATCTTGGCTTCAAATTCAACATCATATTCACGGTGATATAGAACTACATTGCAGAACCTGAAGCCGTACATTTCCTCTTCTCCCCTCACACGCGTAACTTCTACAAATTCTCCGTTAGCCAGGAAATCAAGATTCTCATATTCTTCTATCCAGAAATAGTTGTTCTTTGTTATCATTAGAATATCGCCAGCCGATATTTCCTCTTCCCTGTATAAAACAGTATTTCTTATTCCATTATTATATGCATTGACCCTTTTGTTTGAACGGGATATAACAATGGTTTCCTCCATCCCGTCACGCGAATATGCATCAGAAATTTCGTAAATTAAGTCATTCCCGGTTATCCTCTTAACATCTGCAAATCCATCGACTTTAAGTTTCGGGAAATCATCTGTTGCATTCATTGCTAAAGAGTCTCTCAGATATGTTGCATTGTAGAGAATTCCTGACTCAATTTCCTGTCTCACTATATCTGTCAGGTTAGCCTCCGTTACTTGTAACGCGTAAGATTGAAGAATTTCTCTATCTAGTGCAGGACTATACTCCTGTTTTACCGGTGGTAACTGTGCATCATCACCAATTAAGAGCATTCTGCAACCCTCAGCTGAATAAACATATTCAATCAGATCATCAAGTAGTCGTCCCGTTCCAAAGACTGAGAAATCAGGTGACTCATTATTTATCATCGAAGCCTCATCTACTATAAAAAGCGTATGTTTATGCAGATTCTCAGATAGTGAAAATTGCATAGTTCCCTCTGACAACTTTTGCTGCTTGTATATTTTTTTATGTATTGTGTATGCTTTCTGAGCAGCGTATCCCGAAAAGACTTTTGCAGCCCTTCCTGTAGGAGCCAGCAGCACAGTTTTTTGCTTGAACTGAGTCATGGTTCTTACAAGGCTGCCAATAAGAGATGACTTACCCGTACCGGCATATCCTGTAAGTAAAAATATTTGGTCTCCGCTATCAGAGAAAATAAATTCAGTAATACTTTCTAAAGCTTGTGACTGGTCACTTGTAAAGTTATAAGGGAAATTTTCATTGATTTTCTCAATAAAAAAGTGATTTATCATTTTTTTCGGTAATTTTTCCTGTAAAAGTAGCATAATTATCATTCTTTTTCTAAATTTGTAGTCTAAAATCAGAAAATCAATAATAAAACAATATAATTTAAAAAGAAAAGTCCATGAAAGTTGTAATGAGAGTGCTTTTAGCAATAGCCATTATTCTTTTAGCTTGGGTAAGCTGGAAAAGTATTCAGGGCCCAATTGATTTCAATGCTGAAGTCGCAAAACGAGATCAGGCAGTTATTCAGCGCTTGGTGGATATCCGCACAGCACAAGTTGCTTTGCGCTCACAGACCGGTTCTTACACTGCCAGTTTCGACACACTTGTCAATTTTGTAAAAACAGGCCAGATTGCTACACTCGTTAGATCAGGTGAGCTCAGTGAGTCTCAGCTAGAATCAGGAATGACAGAAATAAAGGCTATGGAGATCATCAATACCGGAAATGAAGCAAAGATTAAAGAAGCCGGTTTATGGGATGATGCGAATAATGCTCCTCAATTAGTAAGAGATTCATTATTCTCACCTGCAATACAAGTGCTATACCCAAATCGCACTAATTTCTCAGCTGATTCTCTCAGGTACGTTCCATTTGCACCTTCCGGAACAAATTTCCAGATGGGTGTAGATTCACTTATTACAGCATCAGGGTATCCAATTCAGGTATTTGAAGCAAAAGCTCCTTATACTGATTATTTAGGAGATCTGGACAAAAAACTACTTGGCCAGAAGATACAGGAAGTACTAGACCGTCCGGGAGACAGATTCCCTGGTATGCAGGTAGGTTCTCTTGAGGTTGCTAACAATAATGCAGGTAACTGGGAATAATTCGTTACTACAATCTGGTTTATGTTTCTACCGGAAAATATAGATTTAGCACATTCAGAAAAATATAGATTATCCATTCGGTTATCACCGGATGGATTTTCTTTTTATTTTTATTCTCCTGCTGACCCTGATATATTCCATTTTCAAAGAACCAACTTAAGCAATAAATTAACATACTCTGAAAATATTAAAAAGATTATTTTTGATCAGGGGTTTTTCACCTATCCTTTCAATAAAACCACAGTTGTAATTGTTTCGCCCAATTACACTCTTGTGCCTAAGCAATTTTTTGATGCCAGGAAAAGTAAAGATATCATCGATTTCAATTTCCATGATTTAAATGGAATGTCTTTACACGATTCTTCTGAATCAGAGAAATACTCAGTTGTCTATAATATGGATGAGGGAGTACATTCGTTCCTTTCCAGGCATCTTAGTAATCCGGATTTTAAACATCACACATCTCCCCTTCTGAATTTTTTTAACACATACGAGAATAAGAAAGGCCATAAGCAATGCTTTGCAGATTTTCATGATGGTTATGTTTCAATGTTCTGTTACGTTGAAGAAAGGCTTCAATCTGCAGTCACATTTCCTGCAAATAACAAGCCAGATACGACATACTACATAGCTAGCGTATGGGAGAAATTATTAATGGATCAAACTAAAGACAGTCTCTATTTATGCGGTGAAATAGATTCTCATTTAACAGTAGTAAATGACCTGAAGAGACTAATTAACAACGTTGAGAGAGTAGAACTGAAACCCAAGGCAAATCTTACGGTTGAACAGACACAGATATTGCCAACTGATGTTATAACTGCACTATGCGTATAATCAGCGGAAAATATAAATCCAGAAGAATTCAGGTGCCCCCAAACTTGAAAGCTAGACCAACAACCGACTTCGCCAAAGAGGGCCTGTTTAATGTTCTTAACAACTATATTGATTGGGAGGACATTACTGCACTTGATCTTTTCTCCGGAACCGGAAGTATTGCCCTGGAAATTGTTTCAAGAGGCTGCAGTCGCGTTGTCTCAGTAGAATCTGAACACCAGCACTGGCGTTTTATATCAATAGCAAAGGAAAAGCTTGAGGCAAAAGAACTTTATCCGTTAAAAGCCGATGCTTTCAAGTTTCTTCAAACATGCAGAGAAAAGTTTGACTTGATTTTTGCAGATCCTCCCTATGATCTGAAGGAGGTTGATACTATCCCCGGTATAATCTTCGAGAAAGATCTTCTTAAGCCCGGCGGTATGCTGATTCTGGAACATTCAAAATCTCACGATTTAACAATGCTGCCACGATTTAACAGAGAGCTCAAATATGGCAATGTCCATTTCTCCATTTTCACCTGATTATTATACTAATCACTCATACTTTAACCTCTTGGCAGTTCTATTTTATCTTTACAGAAAACAATTACAAGTTGTTCTTATTATTTATTCGTATTTTTGCACCGCATTTTAAATTATATAAAATATGAATAAAAAACGATTTAATTCGACTAAAGCATTTCGCTTCAAACGATTTGCCCGCAAGTCGTACAGTGTATTCAACAGCATGCATAAGGCAGTCACCATTGGTGTTTTGACGGGTTGCACACTAATGAGTGCTCATGCAACTTCGGTTAATCCGGTTGAAAAAATGTTCATTCAAACTGCCTCAGATTCAATTCCTCCAACAGAGCTGGATGAGGTAGTTGTCACCGCTTCTAAAGTGGCTTTGCCTATGAATCTGGCAGCTAAGCAGGTGACAGTTATATCAAGTAAAGAGATTGAGCGAGCCCCGGTCAGGAGTATTGAAGATCTTTTGAATTATGTGGCAGGAGTAGATATTCTGCAGCGCGGACCGCACGGCGTACAGGCGGACATAACCCTCAGAGGCGGATCATTCGATCAAACAGCCATTCTCCTAAACGGTATTAACCTTACAAATCCTCACACAGGCCATTACAATTTCGACATTCCGTTCAATTTATCAGATATTGAACGCATAGAGATAGTTCAGGGACCATCTTCTCTTGTGTATGGAGCTAGTGCATTTTCGGGAGGTGTTAATATTATCACTAAAAAAGAAAGTGAATCTAATATTTACGGGAAACTGGAAGGTGGCATGCATGGACTCTTCAGTGCAGAAGCACGGGGTTCTTATGCAGCTGAAACATCCACTCACTCACTCTCTGCAGGATATAAGAGATCTGACGGATACATACCTAACAGTGACTACAATATATACAATCTTCTTTGGCAAAGCAGGTTCTATATAAATGGTGCAAACATCGATTTACAGGCAGGACTGAACGATAAAGCATATGGAGCAAACACTTTTTATACTGCAGCTTATCCTAATCAGTTCGACGACACACAAGGCTTGTTTTTTTCAATAAAGGGCGAGACTAATGGCAAGCTTAAGATGACCCCTCATTTATACTGGAGCAGACATTATGATGTATTTCAACTTATAAGAGAGGGTACTTCTGATAAACCTTCGTGGTATACAGATCATAATTACCACCGGAGTGATGTGTTTGGTATGAATATGCACATGCAATATGCATCACAACTGGGCATAACAAGCTTTGGCGGTGAATTCAGAAATGAGGGAATCTTGAGCAATGTTCTGGGCAACACTATGGAAGAGTCAATTGGGAAATACACAAAATCAGATAACAGAACAAATATCAGTTACTTCGCCGAGCATAATTTTATACTTGATCGCATAACTATATCGTTAGGCGGACTATTAAACTACAATACAGCCGTAATTGACAGGTTTGAATTATATCCAGCCATAAACGGATCTTTAAGAGCTACAGACCAATTGAGTTTCTATGGATCCTGGAATAAGGCAACTCGAATGCCAACCTTCACAGATCTCTATTACACAACAGCAACTCATATTGGGAATAGTAATCTTGAAGCAGAACTTTCAGAGGCATTTGAAGTGGGTGCCAAGTTCAATAACAACGTAATAAGAGGATCAATTGCCACATTTTATATGGAGGGGAAAAATATGATCGACTGGGTAAAACCATCTCCTGAAGCATTGTGGGAGTCTACAAATCATACGCAGATTAATAAAATAGGGATGGAGATCAGCCTTTCTTT
>JAQUIZ010000073.1 GCA_028683355.1 Fermentimonas sp. | reverse complement strand
AATGTGCCAGCTTTTCGTGATCATGAAAGCGATATTTCTCAGCACCGAATCCAAGTGACTGATGCCATTCCATTCTTAATTTCTTCCAATGCTCAAACCATTCCAGTTCCTCTCCGGGAACAACAAAGAACTGCATCTCCATCTGTTCAAATTCACGCATGCGGAAGATAAACTGACGTGCTACTATCTCGTTACGGAAAGCTTTACCAATCTGAGCGATGCCGAAAGGAACCTTCATGCGTCCTGTCTTCTGAACATTCAGGAAATTAACAAATATACCTTGAGCAGATTCGGGGCGAAGATAAACTTTCATAGCTCCATCAGAGGTTGCTCCCATTTCAGTGGAGAACATCAGGTTGAACTGTCTTACCTCTGTCCAGTTTCTTGTACCACTTATTGGACAAGCTATCTCACAGTCGACAATTACTTGTCGCAGCTCTTCAAGATTATTATCATTCAGCGCTTTAGCAAAGCGTGCGTGAATTTCATCACGTTTCTGCTGATTTTCAAGAACCCGAGGATTAGTTTCACGATACATTTTTTCATCAAAAGTATCACCAAAACGTTTTGCAGCTTTCTGAACTTCTTTATCTATTTTATCATCCAGTTTTGCCAGGTAATCTTCAATAAGTACATCGGCACGGTAGCGTTTCTTGCTGTCCTTATTGTCAATAAGCGGGTCGTTAAAAGCATCCACATGCCCCGAAGCCTTCCATATTGTTGGGTGCATGAAAATTGCAGAGTCTATACCTACAACATTCTCATGAAGCAGAACCATGCTGTCCCACCAGTATTTTTTTAAATTGTTTTTTAGTTCAACACCATTCTGACCGTAGTCATAAACTGCGCTTAACCCATCATAAATTTCACTTGAGGGGAATACAAACCCATACTCTTTGCTGTGCGATATTATTTTTTTAAATACCTCTTCTTGTTGTGCCATGTGTAATAATTATCTGTTTCAACCTACAAAGTAAAGGGTTTTTTTCGATAATTTGACAATCATTCCTCTTAAAGATAAATAATTGACTTCCTTTCAGGTGATGTCTTGGCAGAAAAATTGTATTTTTGCATGCACATATGACTATCAATCTTCAAATCTTAGAATAACAGGGTATATATGTCAGGCGGAATGAAAAATTTGGCTAAGGAAACCATTTTCTATGGCGTTGGCAGTGTACTGCCTAAACTCCTTAGCTGGCTACTCTCTCTTTACTGGGCATTTGCGTTGCCAAGAATTTCTGATATAGGGGTATTGACCAACTTCTATGCCTGGGTAGCTTTGTTACAGGTGATTCTTACATATGGAATGGAGACAGGTTTCTTCAGGTTCGCCAATAAGGAGAAGGATCCGAAAAAGGTTTTTTCAACTACGTTTATCAGTATATTATCTACTACTCTTATTTTCTTTCTTATATCGCTGGTTTTCCTTAAACCCATAGCAATTGCTTTAGGCGGTACCGCCATGAAGCCACATTGGTTGCTTTTGCTGATAATCATTCTTTGTGTTGATGTTATTGGAACAATACCGTTTGCCAAACTGAGATTCAAGAGCAGGCCTATTCGTTTTGCTTCTATCAAGATAATCAATGTTGCTTTAACGATATTATTCAACCTCTTCTTTTTCCTTGCCTGTCCATGGTTGCAGACAAAATTTCCCGGTGCATTTTCGTGGTTTGATATAAATAATGGAGTTGACTATATACTTATATCCAACCTGACAGCATCTGTAATACAGTTTTTGATGGTGTCACCGGAGCTGAGGATTAAGTTCAGTTTTGATAAACAACTTTTGCGCAGGATGCTGAGGTACTCATTTCCTATACTGATATTGGGGATCGCTGGGATTCTAAATCAGACGGTAGACAAGATAGTTTTCCCATGGTTGTATCCGGATAGTGCAAACGCTTTTACCGAGTTGGGAATTTATGGGCAGAACTTTAAGATTGCTGTTATCATGGTGATGTTCACACAAGCGTTTCGTTATGCCTTTGAACCGTTTATCTTCGCCAGGAGCAAGGGTAATCCCGATGAGAGGCAGTCGTTTAGCGATGCAACAAAATACTTCATAATATTCGGACTACTGATATTTCTGATTACAATCGGTTTTATTGATATCATTAAATTTCTTCTGCCACAGGAGTATCATGTAGGGTTGAAAGTGGTACCTATTGTACTTCTGGGAGAACTGTTTTTTGGTGTATACTTTAATCTCTCGTTGTGGTATAAATTGACAGATCAGACAAAGTGGGGTGCATATATCTCATTATTCGGATTTATCATCACAATTGCAATTAACGTTATCTTTATACCAAAATACAGCTATATGGCTTGTGCATGGGCATCCTTTTTTGCTAATCTCATCATGATGGTGATTTCATATTTTATGGGACAGAAGAACTACCCTATACCATATAACCTGAAGTCGGCAGGATCTTTCTTTCTGCTTTCAGTGATCTTGTTTGCCGGAATTACATTTTCATATCGATTTGTTGAAAACCTATGGATCAGATTGTTTATAAGTGCGGTATTAGTATTAATATATTTGCTTGTAGTGATAAAGAAGGAGTTGCCATTAAAGAATTGGCCACTTATCGGTAAATATTTTAATTAGAAAGAATCGACAGGTATCTAGTTGATACACTGATAAAATATTATCTATTATGATTTTAATTAACAACATAAAAATTAAGAATATAAAATAAAGAATTACCTATTTATTATGAGAAAACTTTTATTATCGATAGCGATATTTTGTTTGACACTTGCAGCTAATGCCGACGAAGGCATGTGGCTTCTGAAGGAGTTGAACAGTCAGAGCGCTGCCCGAATGCAGGAGATGGGATTTACTTTACCCATGGATCAACTCTACAGTGATGCAAATCCTTCATTGAAGGATGCAGTTGTAATTTTTGGTGGTGGGTGTACCGGTGTTGCAGTTTCGGAGCAAGGACTTATATTCACAAACCACCATTGCGGTTTTGGCTCAATTCAGCGACTGAGTGCTGTTGAGCATGATTATCTTAAGAATGGTTTTGTGGCAGATAATCAGGCGGATGAGCTTTATGCCGACAGACTGACTATCTCCTTTTTGAGATCTATGGAAGAGGTGACAGATAAAATTGCACCTCATCTGCCGTCAGTTTTAAGCGAGGTTCAGCGACAGCTGGCAATTGATTCTCTCTCAAATGAGTTGATTAGAGAATATGAGAATGATCCTTTCACTAATGCACGTGTTGTTCCATTCTATTCAGGTAACAAATTCTATGTAGTTTTATATGACGTGTTCAGAGATGTAAGACTGGTGGCAACTCCTCCACAGTCGGTTGGAAAGTTTGGAGGTGACACTGACAACTGGATGTGGCCTCGTCATACGGGAGACTTTTCAGTATTCAGGGTTTATGCCGATGAGAATAATAACCCTGCTAACTATAGTGAAACAAACAAGCCATATAAACCTAAATATGTGGTTCCGGTATCTTTGACCGGGGTTAAGGAAGGTGATTATTCTATGACAGTTGGTTATCCCGGCAGCACTCAGCGTTATATGTCGTCATGGGGAATTCAGCAGAGAGTTGAATCGGAAAACAAACCACGTGTTGAAGTAAGAGGAGTAAAGCAGGATATTTGGTGGGATGCCATGACTCAGAACGATACCATCAGAATTAAATATGCAAACAAATATGCCGGCAGCTCGAATTACTGGAAAAATTCGATGGGTATGAATGAAGCTATTGCCAACCTTGGTGTTATAGACAGGAAAGAGGTGCTTGAAAACAGACTGCAGGAATGGATTAATGGTACGCCTGCCCATAAAGCGAAATATGGAACTACACTCTCTATGTTAAATGAGGCATATTCAGGTTCGGGAGATCTGGCTAAATATACTACCTATTATCTTGAAACATTCAATAATGGAATTGAGCTGATCAGGTTTGCCAACACTATTCTGCAGTTTGATACAGAAGGATCCGAACTGGATAAACAGGATTTTATAAATGACAGATTAATAGAGTCATATAAAAATTATGAACCTGAACTGGATAAAAAAGTGCTGCCTGCATTGATGAAACTTTATGCTGAAAGGGTGCCTGAGCAGTATCATCCGGATATATATCTAAAAATTGATACTCTTTTTGGAGGGGATTATGAAAGATATGCCGAGTGGCTGTTTGATAATACTCAGTTTACTTCTCTGGAAGAATTACTTGTTTTGCTTCAGACTGCAGACACCCAGGTTCTTACTAAGGATCCGGCAATGGAACTTGCTCTCTCTGCTGCAGATATGGGTTATGAGTTGTCGGGTAAGATGATTCCTTTTTATGAAGATATGCTCAGGGGTGAGCGTGAATTTATGGCTGCTTTGATGGAGATGGATTCAGATAAAGCGTTTTATCCGGATGCTAATTTTACACAACGCATGAGTTACGGCACTGTTGAAGGTTACCAACCACGAGATGCTGTCTGGTATGATTATTATTCAACCACACAAGGTGTTCTTGAAAAACAGAAGCCGGGTGACCCTGAGTTTAATGTCCAGGATTATATTCTGAAAACAATACGTTCGGGTGACTTTGGCAGATATGCTGATAAAAATGGTAAGATGAGAGTAAACTTCCTCTCTACAAATGATATTACAGGAGGGAATTCGGGGAGTCCGGTTATTAATGGAAATGGTGAACTTATTGGCTTGGCTTTTGACGGCAACTGGGAATCACTTAGCGGAGATATACTATTCGAGCCCGAAATGCAGCGTATGATTAGTGTAGATATTTTATATGTATTATATATGCTGGATAAGGTTATGGATGCGCCGCATATTGTAAAAGAGCTGAACCTGGTGAATTAGCATTCAGTATCAGACATTCAGATTATAAAAAAAACCCCTCAACTGCAGAGATCCTGCTTTTGAGGGGTTTTTATTTAGTGTGAAAGGTAGAATATCAGTGACTAAAAAAGATAATCTTCCCTATTGAATTTCTCGTATCTTGGAGGAGATGGAACATAGTTGTTGTCATCCCACAGTGCGCTGGTGATCATAAGGTCGGCACTAAACCTGTTACAGGCAATAGGCACATTATGGACTCTGCACTGACGAAGCAGCATCATAATATCAGCTTCATGAGGTTGTGCATTAAGATCATCAATTAGAAAAACAGCAAGATCAATTTCTTTACGTACAACCATAGCTGCAATTTCAGCATCACCTCCCATAGGGCCTGAGTTCATAATTGTAAATTCAGGATTAACACCTTCATTGCTTAATGCATCACGTACAAGTGTACCTGTTGTTCCGGTACATACAAGGTGGTGACCGGAGAGGAAGTCGGAGTTAAAAATAACCCAATCAACCATATCCGCTTTTCGGTGATCATGTGCAACAAGTGCAATTGTTAGTTTTCGTTTCATATACCTAATTCTTCACGTATCTCACTAATTTTTTCGTCAGCAGTCCACTCAGCTTGTTCAAGCTCTTCCCTTGATTTAGCTGATCCCTTTACTTCAATATAAAATTTGATTTTTGGTTCAGTGCCGGAAGGACGAATAGACATTTTTGTATTATCTTCAGTGAAATACTGAATTACATTTGATGTTGTAGGCATCTCCAGAGCAATCTGTTCATTGCGTACAAAATCAATTGCTTCGAGTTTACCAAAATCCTTTATAAGTGTAACAGGTGATCCGCCAAGTGTAGTGAGTGGATTTACCCTGAAATTCTTCATCATTGCCTCAATCTCTTCAGCTCCTTCTTTACCTTTGCGAACGAGAGATATACCTACCTCTTTGGAATAACCATACTCAAGGTAAATATCCTGCAAAAGTTCATACACAGATTTCCCGTTGTCTCTTGCCCATGCTGCAATCTCTGCAAATAGTGTACATGCAGAAACAGCATCCTTGTCACGAACATAATCACCGGCAAGAAAACCATAACTCTCTTCACCACCACCGATGTATTTCTTTATGCCTTCGTTCTTGCGAATAATTTCGGCAATCCATTTGAAACCGGTATAACTGTCATATATTTCAATGCTCTTGCTGTTTGCAATTCTTTTTGCTAATTCAGTAGTAACAATTGTTTTTACGACAAACTCCTTACCTGTAAGAAGTCCCAGTTCCTCACGCCTTGTCATAAGATAATAGAGGCATAGAAGGAAAGTCTGATTACCATTTACCAGGATAAATTCACCCTTATCATCTCTTATGGCTGTTCCAATACGATCACCATCAGGGTCAGTAGCCATTACCAGATCTGCATCAGTCTCAATTGCTTTTTTTATTGCAAGGTCAAGAGCAGCAGGCTCTTCAGGGTTAGGAGAAACAACTGTAGGGAAATCCCCACTTATGACATCCTGTTCAGGAACATGAATGATATTGGTGAAACCAACTGCTTTCAGTGCATCCGGCACTAAAGTGCCACCAGTGCCATGAATAGGAGTGTAAACAATTTTAATGTCGTTATGACGTTGAATAGATTCAGGTGAAAGTACAAGTTTCTTTACTTCATCTATGAACGCGTTGTCCATATCTTTTCCGATTATCTCAATCAGGTTTTTATCCCCTTTGAATTTTACTTCACTATTTGATTTAATACGGTTTACTTCAGCAATAATATTCCTGTCGTGTGGAGCAAGCACTTGTGCACCGTCATTCCAATAGGCTTTATAACCATTATACTCTTTTGGATTATGAGATGCGGTTACCATAATGCCACTCTGACAGCCCAGTTTACGAATTGCATAAGAAATTAATGGTGTAGGACGAAGGTTTTCAAACAGATAAACCTTAATGCCGTTAGCGCTGAATACATCTGCTGTGATTTCAGCAAATTTACGGCTGTTATTGCGACAGTCGTGACCAACAACCACTTTTATCTGTTCCTGATTTGCAAACTCTTTCTTTAGATAATTTGAGAGTCCCTGAGTAGCCGATCCAACAGTATATATATTCATTCTGTTGCTGCCTGCTCCCATAATACCTCGTAGTCCGCCGGTTCCAAATTCCAGATCTTTATAGAATGCATCGATAAGAGGGTTCTTGTCGTCATTGTCAAGTAACTGCTGAATTTCGTTCTTTGTATCAGCATCATAATCTCCCTCCAGCCATGAATTGGCTTTATCAGTAACTTGTGCAATTAAAGTTTCATCTTCCATATAAAAAATGTATTATGTTTATTTTTTATTCTACAGGCTGAGCTTTGTATTTATCACCTGTTTGATCGATAATCTTTTGGTAATATTCGTTAGAGTACCCAGGTCGTAACGGGTTGGCTGGCTCTCCATAAGGATTACGTTTAAATTGTCCGTTTTCTTCCTGTTTGATTACACCATCGATATATTTAACCATGAGGTATTCACCAAGCTTTTTCCATTCACCCACACCTTCATTCACAAGATTATTGGTGTAATTTGTAAGGTGCTGAACAGCTTCCTGCCTTGATTGTTTGTAAATCTCTGAAGCTTTTTCTTCTATTTGAGGCTGCGAAGTCAAGAATCTGCCTTCCAGAGAAGATTGTACTTTTTTCATATCCTCACTCATATCACTGTAGCGGGTGTAAACCATATTGGATACCCAGTTATGGATCCAAAAGGCCGATGTCCAGGAGAAATTGAGTAAATCACCATTGCCAATTGCCATCTCATGAGGTACTTCGTTGTGACCGCAATAAAAAGGATAGTAAACTGTTTGAGCTGCATCATCAATGCCAAACCAAAGGATGCCACCAATTTCATCGGGCAGCCATGAACGCATTTGCGCTACAAAAGAAAATGCAGTTTGCTGAGTGGCAATAGGTCTTTCGTTGCAGTATTCAACAGAGTCTACTTCATAAGTGAGTGGTGACCAGCGGTATGGAGAGTTGAAAGGACCTGCGCCGACATCAAAACGCCAGTCTAGTTCAGTTCCCTCATAATGATCGCGCATCAAATTCTGGATATCCTGAGCACTTAGTTTCCTGTCAGGTTTGATATACAGTGGCATTGGATCAGTTGTCAATCCCTGAGCATAGGTAACATATTCACCCATATCCTTGTTTACTCTGTTGAAAAATGACCACACACGTGCTTCACAAAATCTTAATGCGCCGAAATCGAGTGGGGCATATGCTTTTGCAAAACTAAAGTCAGAGTCTTCACCTGTAAAATAGCCCATTTCGCGTGCAAATGAAATTACATCCGGTGAATAGAGGCAGTTGTCGGGATCATCCAGCGGGAATTGCTGAATACGTGCCTGGTTGGCGTGTGCAGAAACACAATCATCGGGAATTCTTACTGCAACCCATACAGCACCTTTGTTATCGGGACCTTTTCCAATCATCTCCATAACCCATACTTCGTTGGGATCGGCAATTGAAAATGATTCGCCCGAGCTGTAATAGCCATATTTGCTTACCAGGTCGGTCATCACTTTTATAGCTTCTCTGGCATTTGTTGCACGTTGAAGAGTGATATAAATAAGACTGCCGTAATCCATGATACCGATTGAGTCGCCCAATTCACTTCTGCCGCCAAAAGTAGTTTCACCTATTGCCAGCTGATGCTCGTTCATATTGCCTATTACATTGTATGTTTGTAGTACCTGTGGTATCTCACCAAGGTACTTTCCGCTGTCCCATTCATAAACTTTGAGCATTTCACCCGGTTGATACTTTTTTGCCGGCCAGTGATAAAGCTCGCCAAAGAGTCCGTATGAATCTGCTGCATAAGATATGAGCGTTGATCCATCTGTAGATGCTTTCTTTCCTACCAATAAATTAGTACATGGAAATGTTAAGGTTGTAGTAAATAAAACCAGAATAATAATCAAAAAAACTTTCCTCATGCTGAATTTGAATATATATTATACTTTTAAGAAGTTAAATTTTTAAACTAGCCTGTAAAGATACTTTTTATTGTCCAAACAGCCTAAACTGCACCTGTGATATTTTAGATAATTATCATAGATTGATTAGCAAAAGTAGAAAAAAAAATCTATTTTTGTTTTGTAAATCAAACCTTCAGTGAACAAGTCTGAATGAAAGATAATATTAAGAAATTTGGGTCAAAGAGAGTAGCAGGGTTTACTGCAACTCAGATTATCATTCTTTTGGTACTCATTGTTATGCTATTTTTTTTTAGTGATAGTAGTATCCCAAAACGGTTAAAGCATGAATCACAAATAAAAGACCTTGAAGCACAGATTGAATTTTATCAGAACCAGTCGAAAGAAGACAAAGAGAAATTGGATGAACTGCAATCAAATACAAATGACCTTGAGAAATTTGCCCGTGAAAATTATTACATGAAAAAAGAAAATGAAGAAATCTTTATAATTGATCAGAACTAAAATATTAGCTTTTCACATTTGATCATTGAAGATTGAAATTATGAAGTGTTTATAAAGAATTATGAAAAGTATTTTATTTAAGATATCCGGTGTTTTAATCCTGCTTTCAGCTTTATTGTATATGTTTTACCCGGCTGTAGCTCCATGGATTATGGCTTTTTCAGTTGCTGTTTTTTCGGCGATTACGGTAACCAACCCTTATCCGGGTAAAAGTATAAGGGGAAAAAGACTTTTTAACCTCCAGATTTTATCATGCCTGTTGATGATTGCTGCTACTTATCTGATGTTTAAAAACAGATCTGAATGGGTGTTAGTAATGGTGGCAGGAGCAGTTTTTTTGTTATATTCCGCCTTTGTTTTACCGATAGAACTAGATAAAGAAAATAGAGGCAGTTGACATGATATTAAATTTGAAATGAACAAATCTTTACTTGTAATTGATGATAGTTTAACCATTTGTATGATGTTGAAATCCTGGTTGGTGAAAAAAGGATTCAATGTTGATACAGCTTCACATGCCGATGAAGCAAAAGAGTTAGTAAGAGAATCTCCTTATGACATGATTCTTAGTGATATTAAAATGCCGGATACGGATGGTTTTTCATTTTTAAAGTGGGTGAAAAAATATGATCCTGAAATACTTGTTATAATGATGACAGGATTTGCAGACATAGATTCGGCTGTTGAGGCAATGAAAGCAGGGGCAGTAGATTATATCCCCAAACCTATCGATCCCGAAAAGTTATTCAGTAAAATTGAGGAGGCTTTTCGACTACAGGAAAATACAAAGCTAAACAATCCTTTTGTAAACGATTATATCACACCACCCGGCAAAGAGTATAAGCAACTTTTCAGAAAGTTAAATGATATTGCTGAAAACAATGCACATCTGTTGATTTTAGGAGATAGAGGTACTGGAAAATCTTCAGTTGTTAAATATATATATGAAAAAGGAATTCACGGGATCAAACCACTTGTGTGGCTGGACGCTAATGATATTGTAGGCAAAGACCATGTCCTGAATCAAAACGGAGAAGGTAGATTAATGTTACTTGATAAGTTTGAAAAAGCAAAAGGTGGACTTCTTTATGTTCGTGAAATTGATCAGCTTAACAGGTTTCTTCAGGATGATCTTTTGAAAATTATTACAAGGCAAAAGAAAGATGAAGATTTCACTCAGGTGATATTAAGTTCTGAGGAGAAGCTTGAAAATCTTCAAAATATCCTGATACCTAAACTCTACAACCATATTAAAGATGATTGTGTGGTATTGCCTTCTCTTAAAGGCAGGGAGCAACAGATTATTTTCTTTGCTGCGTATTTCCTCAGATTTGCCAACTATACATTAAACAAGGATATTGAAAGCATCGATCCTGTAATTCAAAAGCAACTTATTGAATATGACTGGCCAGGTAATATTCAAGAGCTGAAAAACCTTATCATGAAAGCAGCTTTACTTACTGAAGGAACTAATATTACTGCTGAAATATCAGATGATATTTTCGGAAACGTGAAAGTTAGTTATGAGAGTCAGCAGGTAAATAAGAGCAGTATCCAGAGTCTCAGGAAGGAGAACTACGAGAAAGAAAAAATTTGTCAAGCACTTGAGTTGGCAAAGGGGAATAAAACCATGGCAGCATCGATTTTGAATATTGACAGAAAAACATTGTACAACAAAATAAAGTTGTATAAAGTAAAGGTGTAATTTTTACTTAAATGAGAAAAATTGGATCTTCAAAGATTAAGCTGAGTGTTATATTAGGCTATATCCTGGTGGTTAGTGTTATGACAATAGGATTGATAGCTCTGTATAATAATTTGGTGGATTTTTCCAACAAGAAAATAAGAAATGAGGATATGTCAGAGTTGATGTTTGTCGGCAATATCCTAACTCTCCTTTATGAAGTTGAAAGCGAAGAGGATCTTTTGACTGCCGAGAGTGCAAAACAATATTATATTAGATATGACTCATTAATTCCGGAAGTAAAAGATAACCTAAACAGGTTAAAAGAGTTTACCGATGATAACAGTCGAAAACTGCAGCTCGACACTATTGGTTTGTTAATGGAGAATAAAAGTGCAAATTTATCAGACATTTCCTCATTACTAGATTCTCTTAGCCAGTCTCCAGAAATAATCACGGAGTCAGAAAGCCGTTTTGTACCAAGAGAGCTTAACAGAAGTATAACTGATTATCTTGAAAAGAAAAATTTAAATAGTCCAAATACTGCACAAAGCGACACAAGTGTTATTGCGAGAGATCGTAAAGGTTTTTTTGATCGTGTACGCGATGTCTTTGTTGCTAATCCCGACTCAACTATTGTAATTGAAAACAGGTCTGTTGTTTCTGATAATGAGTTCAGATTGATAGTTGATACTATTATAAATAAAGTTCGTTACTCTGAGAGACTCGATCTGAGAAAACAGAGAGAATTTCATACTGCACTTATTAGAAGGCAGGAGGTTATGAGTCACACCAACAGGATGCTTACTGCGCGTATTGATGAATTATTGAAAAATATTGAACAGGAAGAGATGAGAAAATCACTAATGTTGATAAGTGATAGGGAGCGTACACTTTCTCAATCGCAGAATACAATGTTGATTGTTTCACTACTCTCAATTGTCATTGCCATATTTTTTGCCATTTTATTTTTGATTGATATAAATAGAAGTCAGCGCTATCGCACGCAGTTGGAGTTATCCAACAAACGCATAATGGATTTACTTGATTATAGAGAGAAGCTGATGCTTACAATTTCGCATGACATTAAAGCTCCAACCGGGTCGATTTTGGGATTTATAGATCTTATGTCAGATGAAAAGGATAACAAAAAGAGTGATTCTTATCTTCAAAATATGAAATCATCTGCTGAACATGTTCTTCAACTTGTATCAACATTACTGGATTTTCATAAACTTGATAAAGGAAGCTGGCAGCTTCAGGAGTCAGATTTTAACTTATTCTCTCTTATTGAAGAAACAACGAATAGCTTCAGACCGCTTGCTGAAAAAAAAGGGCTTACCTATAAAGTAGAGAATAAACTTCCTGAAAAAATGTTATGTTATGGCGACTCTTATGTTTTAAGACAGATTTTTAATAATCTTATCTCAAATGCAGTAAAGTATACCTCACAAGGTGGAATAACAATAATTGCTTCAGTAATACCTGATGACAGGGGTATTTTAAATTTTGTTGTAAAGGATACCGGTGTGGGTATCGATGTTGAAGATCATAAAGTTATTTTTAATGAATTCAAGCAGGTCAATAATAATAAGGATACAAGGGAACATATTGATGGCAGCGGTTTGGGACTTGCTATCACAAATGGATTTGTAAAAGAGCTGAATGGTGAAATACATCTGAAATCTGTTAAAGGAGAGGGATCAGAGTTTGTTGTTGAAATTCCATTAAAACCTATCCCTGAAGATAAACAATCAGTTGCTGACGACATTCAAAATGGTAATGCTTTGGATGGATTGTCTATGCTTTATGTTGATGATGACCCTGTACAGTTGAAAATGATGTCAGAGGTTGCTCTGAAAAAAAATATTAACTGCATTACTGAATCAAATCCGGATAAAGTTTTATCACTTCTGGAAATTTACAAGTTTGATATACTGTTCATTGATATTCAATTAGGAGGAAGATCGGGTTTCGATTTAGTAGATATTATTAATAAAAAGTTTAGAAAACAAAATATTGATATTCCTGTTGTTGCTCTTTCTGCCAGATCTGATATTTCAAAGTCAGTAATGCAGTCTGCCGGCTTTACAGACTTCTTGAGTAAACCTTTTAGCTTTGATAAGCTTTATGAAATGATTTCTTGTTATGTTAATAGTACTTCTCATAATCCTGTAATAAATGAAAATATTAAGCCTAAAGGTGTGAGCGCACTTTATGAATTTGTGCAAGAGGATACAATTGCTTCATCAAAGATACTTAAATCATTTATAAACGAGACTAAAGAGAACAGGTTGGTTTTGAAAGAGGCTTTTAAAAATAATGATTTTGTAACGGCCGCTAAAATCTCTCATAAAATGCTGCCTCTGTTCCGTATGATAGGCAATGAAAAAATTGTGTGCATCATGGAACAACTGGAGAATGATAACCATATCAGTCAAGAAGATAAGGAATATCTTCTTGATGCTATTAAAAATTGTATTGATGAAGGAACCCACCAGAAGTACGTTTTAAATAAGGAATGAAATGACTCATAAATATGTAATAGATAAATACAAAAGATATTTACTATTGGAGAAAGGATTATCTAAAAATACTATCGAAGCATACATTCGTGATTTAAAAAAACTTTTGGTTTTTGTTGAAAACGAGCAGTTGTCTCTTAAAACAATCAAAACCTCGGATCTTGACGAGTTTCTTGCCGGTTTATATGACAGCAACCTTTCGCCAAGGTCAATGTCGAGGGTTATTTCTGCATTGAAGTCTTTCTTCCGTTATATTATGCTGGACCAGTACAGAGATGATAATCCGACAGACTTGCTGGAATCACCTAAAACGGGACTAAAATTGCCTGTAGTTCTTTCTATTGAAGAAATAGATTCAATTCTTTCTGTTATAGATGTTTCAACATCTGAAGGCACTCGTAACTATGCAATTATTGAAACTCTTTATAGCTGCGGATTAAGGGTTTCTGAATTAACCGGTTTGAGATTCTCGGATTTGTATTTTGACGAAGGGTTTATCCGGGTGGTTGGTAAAGGAGATAAACAGCGACTAGTTCCAATCTCAGATATCGCAATACAAAAAATTAATCAGTGGCTTTATTACCGAAGGCAAATTAACATTAAAAAGGGTAACGAAGACATTGTTTTTGTTAGTTCACGTCGTGGCAGAGCGTTATCACGAATAACTGTTTTTCATTTTATCAAGCAATACGCCGAAGCTGCCAGTATAAAAAAGGAGGTTAGTCCTCACGTTTTTCGTCACTCTTTTGCCACACATCTTCTGGAAAGGGGTGCTAATATAAGGGTGATTCAGGAAATGCTGGGACACGAAAAAATAGCTACTACGGAGATATATACTCATATTGACAGAACTTTCTTAAGGCAGGAGATTATTGAGCATCACCCAAGAAACAGAAAATAACAGATATAAAAAGTTCGCACATAATCGGGGAGCATAAAACAAATTGTACTGGAAAAAGAAATAGATAAAAACAGTCGAAGCTCCAAGATAATTTCATATATTTGCTAAAGAATTAAAAAAACAAACTGACATGAAATTTATAGCATCAAGCGCCACGATGTTGAATCATCTGCAGGCAATAAGCAGAGTCATTAACTCCAAAAGCACATTACCTATTCTGGATTGTTTTAAGCTGGAGCTAAAGGGTAACAGGCTTACTTTGACTGCTGCTGATAGTGAGACCCGTTTGGAGACATGGATCGAGGTGAATAGTGCAGAAGGAGAGGGCAGTCTTGCAATCAATGCTAAAAACCTTCTGGATCCTTTACGTGAACTTCCTGATCAACCACTTACTTTCGATATTAACGATGAAACTCTGGAGGTCTTTATTTATTACCATAA
>JAQUIZ010000213.1 GCA_028683355.1 Fermentimonas sp. | reverse complement strand
AAAACTACCTGCTCATTATTCACATACAATTCAGTCATAATACTTATAAGTAAAAGTCCTTCACATCAAAACTCACGCTTAGGCCATTAAATCCTCCAAATTCCTGATATTCAAATTCAGTATGAAAACCCTTGGCCAACTCATTGTCGGTACTGCAAAAATCATTACCCATCAACCTATCCATCAATTTCAGTTTGAAAGCCGATGTTAACTTTTGCAGCATATTGTAATGATCCAATTCCTTTTCATCACTGTGAGTACCCGGATCAATTTTCTCAATAATGTAAAATAGAAGCTTGTTAAGCTCAGCATAATTATCAGCATCGATAATAGCACTATCAGCTGAAGGCATTCTAAAAGCAAGCACAACTCCAGCCTGATCTTTCAATTTCTTCACCAAATGGCTTTCTGTAGGAGAAACAATAATTTTCTTCACCTTAAATGAAAGCATATTATCATCCAGTTCAGCATTCACTTCAGCTGCAACCTCCTGAAACAACGTTCTTAATTGCTTAATTCCTATCATTCTTCTTTAATTTATCAGCTAATTGTTTATCACTCAAAAGTTTCATTAATACCTGAAATAGCAGTGTATCATCTGTCTGTTCAGCATTTCCAAACGTTCCGGTATCAGCAAGTGTGAACACAATGCTCATTAAACCGATATTCATCTGATCTGCATTTTCATTTACATTGTGATCGAACAGTGAATCAAACGCCAGGGTATTACCTTCAATTATGAATTCACCACCTTCAATCAAGTACCGGTTGAAATAAGCGAACCACAAATACACCCCCCATTTAAGATGTTCCGGAACTTTCTCAAAGCCTCTTGCATAATGCGAAACGTGATGCTTATTATACTTCGATCGCATCTTTGATTCAATCCTCAAGCCTATTGATTTTTTCAGTGGCTTTCTATATAATATGCCACAAAGTGCATCCAGGAAGAAAGGATTCTTCTCATTTGTGAATCGATTCATCATGTCAACTGCAGTGCGATACTCACCAAAAACCAAATCACTACCATGTGACTGTGGCCCGATCAAACCATTTATTTCAGGAAGCAGATTCTGAGTAGTGCCAAAATTCAACAGATAATTACCATCTTCATCTTCAGCAAATATCCATGTAAGCGTTTCTGCAACATCCCGGACCAATTTATAATACTGAGCACGTTTATTAATAGCAACAATCTTCCTCTCACCCAGGAGATAGTCGGCATACTTCAGCAGTATATCACCAATAGTGATTTCATCCGGCTTGGCCTCATGCACCAGTTTAAGGATATAGGTAAACTGATCAGCTGTCAGTTCCTCCCACATTGTTGGTATTTCGAGATATTTGCTCATTTCTTTTTAAACCACTTAGTTGGATTAGGAATATACTCTCTAAACTCTGATATCAGTAGAATAACAATCAGCATAATGTAGTAAAAATCAGTTTTCGTAAACTCTTCCATTATCTTACTTTATTATAGATTATGTATAATACTACTGAAGCAATTAAAGCAATCGATAAAACCACCCACAACCATTCAATCCCTTGCACTGGTCGCGAATCAGTATCAACTTTCACCACTTCATTTACAACTGTAGAGCTTGTGTCACTCACAGCAATATCTTCACTCACGCCAGCTACGGAAACAACTCGTGCATGTCGCTCTTTAGTATCCAGTCTTGATAGCTGTCGGTCCCGCCACGTTTCAGATACCTTTCGTACGCTACCTGTTGAGTCGAATTCGGTGACTCTGGTGAAAGTTTGCTCAACTTCAGATCCGCTTCGTTCTGATCTCTCTTCATCAACTGCAGTAACTCGTGTCGTGTCCACAAATCGTTCAACTCGTTCAGTTCTTGAAGTTGTTTCTTCATTTCTTTGGATGTCCTTCTTTGCTCTACAACCGTTAAGACTAATACAACAAAGAAGAGCAACAGCAATAATATGTATAAAATCATATCTCATATATTAATTATAATTCGGTCTTAACACTGAAACTTGGGCACGCTTTAGCTGCAAATTCATTATGCCCATGAACTGTTGAATTTGGATATTTTTTCAGTAGTTCATTAACCAAATTGCGTAGTGCAATCTTTTGATTTTCAGTGCGAGTATCTTTAGCATTCATATTACTGTCAACCCCACCTATATAGCAAACACCAATGCTGTCTGAATTATGCCCTACTGTATGAGCACCGGCAATATTTTCATTTCTCCCAGGATGAATTGAACCATCTAGGTAAACCACCCAGTGGTATCCAACTTGCGCAAAACCTCTATCACGATGCCAGCGATCTATATCTTTTACTGTGTGATGCCTACCCTCCGGAGTAGCAGAACAGTGAATGATTATTTTGCTTATAGATCTCATTTCGTCAATAAATTTTGTTTAAACTCAATAAATATGCTGTCGTATGCCTGTTTAATATTGGTGCGCGTACGTGCTTTACTCTTATCATATATCTCAGGAAATGCAACCTCAATCATTTGGTCAATCCATTTTCGATCCATGTAGTAATCAACCGTATGTCCTTTATATGAGAAATTTTTGAAATATAAAATTCTCTCATTATGTATATTATTGATAAATCTAAATAGCTTGGCGCGAGTAGCTTTTTCGTTGCTAATATTATTCTCAGTCTGAATTTGCTCAATAATCTTGATCACATTCTCTATGCTAAGCTTGAAGTTGTTTTCTGCAATAGCATATATAGCTGTGAGAGTGCTCAAACGTGCGTTTTCTGATACAGGAGCAAGGTAATCTTTCAGTTCTTTCAGAGTTACATTCAACGCTTCATTGTTGCGTTCATTTTGTGCCTCCATGTTTCTGGTCATACGTCTGTGGCTAACAAAATGTAAATAATCATCACGGTGCATAGAATTATTGCAAAAGCGGTAATTACCACCAGTGCGCCATAATTACCAATGCTTTCGGCAGTGGTTAGCGCATTTTCAGTAATTTTTGTCGTTGGTTCAATAAAGTTTTCCATTCCTTCAATTTGTTTTGCTTACAAATCTAAGGAATGGAACAAGTGGAAAAAAGGACAAATTAGGAACTAGCCCAAGCGTGCATTTTTCATAATCCTATCATACATATCATTGCGTTTTCGAGATCCATTCTGACCATGTATTACAGTATATGCCGGGATGGGATCATCAAGCTTTTCAGTTAATCGGTTCATAGTAGTGTTGAATCGGTTCAAAGTTTCAAGCAGTGCTAAATCATTTGTTGGTGTGGGTTCAGAATAAACCGCCTGTTTTGCTGGTGATGCAGCATCAAGTCTTGCACGCTCCAAGATCTGACTTGTATTAAGCATTCTAATAGTGCCATCTTTCTGGGCCACATTAAAAACATCGAGAAATCTTTTCACATGTGGGTTTCTAACAGCATCAGCCGTGTTCACAAATTCATTCCTATGCACAACACCAGCTTCTTCATCATCCTTTCCGGTACCGGTATAACCACCCGATCTATAACCTGCCTTAGCAGCATCACGCTGTTGTTTGGCAACTGCAATCTGGCTGGCACCAAAGGCAACTGCAGCAGCTGCTGCAATCC
>JAQUIZ010000072.1 GCA_028683355.1 Fermentimonas sp. | reverse complement strand
AAGTGAATAAATAATAAGGGCCGTTCCATGTGGAGCGGCCCTTATACTTATACATATATCAGGAAAAGGAATTAGAAACTAATCTTTCCTGTTTGTTCCAGCTGCAACGTTTTGCTTGGTTGATCACATACTTCTGTAGGACCGAAGTACTGTATAGGTCCCGGATATACGTAGTCAGTATGTTCTGCCCATTCGTCACGATTCTCTTTGAAGTATAAGAAAGGAGCGCCATCCAGCTTAACCAATGCTTTTTGAATAACAGGCTTCATTTCACCATGACGACGTTCGAGGTTTAGCATCATTGTGATAGGTACCCCACCGGCAATCCATTCTGCTGCAGGCGCTGTAGTATTTCTCACAGACGACATATAACCTGTTTTACCTGATGCTACAAGCATTGAGGCTGTATAACCAAGTGAATAGCAATAGTCGGCATCATAATTAGAAGGAGCGGCGCAACGGCCCTCATAACCGAAGAAATGAGTAATACTTGCAAATTTGCCACTATACTTCCCGGCCTTAGCCCATTCACTAAGCTTTTTACTTACCATCTCAGTAAGTAGTTTTTCAGTTTCGATTAAAGAAACCTGTACGTTACCATGCGGGTCACGGTCGAGTGTTAACTGACGTGCAACTGTCTCCGGCAAGCTGGCATATATCTCTGAATTTTCAGGAGATAATTTGCTAATGATGTATTCACGCTTACCTGAGCGACGTACAAGATCAAACTCTTCCTGATTATGAGCAAGGAAATCGTTTAATTCGCTTATAAGGTTCTTCATTGCAGGTATGAATTCAATCAAGCCTTCAGGTATAATTACAGTACCGAAATTTAAGCCATTTTCAGCTCGTTTTGCAATAACACCTGCGATATATTCAATTATATCATCAAGGGATAAACCTTTTTCTTCAACCTCTTCCGATATAATGCAAACATTCGGGTGTGTCTGAAGAGCACATTCTAATGCAATGTGTGATGCTGAACGACCCATAACCTTGATAAAGTGCCAGTATTTGCGTGCAGAGTTACAGTCGCGCTGAATATTCCCAATCAATTCTGAGTATACCTTACAAGCAGTATCAAATCCGAACGATGTTTCAATCTGCTCATTTTTAAGGTCACCGTCAATTGTTTTTGGACATCCTAAAACTTGTACACCCGCATCGATTGATTTGTAGTACTCTGCCAATACGCATGCGTTTGTATTAGAGTCGTCTCCTCCAATAATAACAAGTGCTTTTATATCAAGTTTCTTTAGGATTATAAGACCCTTGTCGAACTGTTCCTTGGTTTCAAGTTTGGTACGTCCTGATCCTATAATATCAAAACCTCCGGTATTTCTGTATTCATCAATTATTTCACCGGTAAGTTCTTTATACTGATGGTCAATTAAACCGGCAGGTCCAAGAATGAAGCCATATAATTTACTGTCTTTGTGCAAGCGTTTAACACCGTCATAAATTCCGGCAATAACATTATGTCCTCCCGGAGCTTGTCCTCCCGACAATATAACACCTACATTAACAGGTTCCGGAGTTCCGGTTTCTCCTTCTGCCTGATTAAAAGTTACAATTGGTAGACCATATGTGTTTGGGAATAATTCCTTTATCTCTGTCTGGTCAGCCACAGACCCGGTAGCAGCACCTTCTGCTATTTTCACATTGCCTTTAAGTCCTTCAGGCATTTTTGGGACATAATTAGTCCTTGCAATTTGTAAAGCGCTTTTAGTCATGAAATTTGAAATTTATTAATTCTCTTGTTAATTACTTAACTGGTAAGTTTATTTGGGTTGCCAAATATACGATTTTTTCGTCTAATTATCATTGAAATTATCTAACTATCATCGAATTTATATCTATTAGTTGTTTTAAATGAACAATTTTGCCTTCTTTACTATTTATATATAAAAAGATTTATTTACCAATGAATACCGGAAATGAATTCGAGTCAATGGAAATCGAAGCAATTGAAGATTTGTACAAAAAATACAAGGAATCACCTGAAAGTGTTGATGAAAGTTTTCGTTATTTCTTTCAAGGCTTTGATTTAGCCACAACCCGCTTCCCTTTAAAACCGTATGAAAAAAATGGCGGTATAGAACATTCTCCCAAAGAGTTGAATGTAATGAGGCTGATAACCGGCTATCGAAGAAGAGGGCATCTTTTTACAAAAACCAATCCTGTAAGAACAAGGAGAAGTTATAGTCCTACACTTGCCATAGAAAATTTTGATCTTACTGAGAAAGAACTTGATTTAGTATTTGAAGCGGGTAAGGAGGTCGGATTAGGCAGAGCCACCCTGCGTGAAATAATCACGCTCTTAGAAGAAACTTATTGCGCTTCAATAGGAGTGGAATATCGTTATATGACCAATCCTGACAGAGTAAGATGGCTTCAGGAGAAAATGGAAAACTCCAGGAACAGGGAAGAACTGCCAGGAGAAAAGAAATTACATATCCTTGATTTATTAGTTGAAGCTTCCGGTTTCGAGGATTACATGCATAAAAAGTTTGTAGGTCAGAAACGTTTCTCACTCGAAGGTTCAGAATCAATTATACCTGCTCTGGATGCAATAATCTCAAGGGGAGGAGAGTATAATGTAAATGATATAGTTATCGGGATGGCACATCGTGGAAGGCTTAATGTGCTTACTAATGTAATGAAAAAGCCTTATTCACAGGTGTTCCGTGAATTTAATGCACAAAATTATGAAGAGGAGATAAAGTATGGTGATGTTAAATACCATCTGGGGTATAGCAGTACTATAGATTATGAAGGTCGGACAATCTCTATAAACCTGGCTCCTAATCCATCACATCTTGAAGCAGTAGGTCCGGTAGTTCAGGGTATAGCACGTGCTAAACTGGAGAATGATCATAACCTGAATTATGATGAAGTATTACCAATAGTGGTTCACGGAGATGCAGCTATTGCCGGGCAGGGTGTAGTATATGAAACAATACAGTTTTCAAGACTTGGTGGTTATAAAACAGGAGGTACAATTCATATAGTAATTAATAATCAGGTAGGATTTACCACCAGCTATCTTAGGGCAAGATCAAGCACCTATTGTACAGACATAGCCAAAGTTACACAATCGCCTGTATTTCACGTTAATGGAGATGACCCTGAAGCTATGGTTTTTGTAGCTAAATTAGCTCTCGAATTTCGCCAGGAATTTAATACAGATGTTTTTATAGACCTGCTTTCTTACAGGAAATATGGCCATAATGAAGGAGATGAACCACGATTTACTCAGCCTGAGCTCTATGATATTATAGCAAAGCATAAAAATCCCCGTGATATATATGCCGATAAGCTCATAGCAGAAAATGTAGTTGAAGCTAAGGATTTTGATAAAATGGTATCCGACTTCCACAACGAACTTGAGAAATCTTATGAGATTTCGATAAAGTCAGACAGGCTGAATTTTCAGCCCTTCTTGTCTGATAAAAATAGTCATATACGGTTACCTGCATCAGAAGACTTTGAAAAATCAACAGAGACAAAGGTTTCCAGTGAGCTCTTCTTGGAACTGGCAAAGCGTATTACAACATTACCTGACGACAGACAGTTTTTTAATAAAACCACAAGGCTTTTTTCTCAGCGTGCAGCCATGATAGAAGATGATTCTTATGACTGGGCAATGGGCGAGCTTATGGCTTATGCAACACTTGCGAAAGAGATGATTCCTGTTCGTTTGAGCGGTCAGGATTCAGAAAGAGGTACATTCTCTCACCGGCATGCAGAAATAGTAACCGAAGATGATGGCACAGATAAATATTTTCCTCTTAAAAACTTGGGAGGAGAGCAGGCTCCTGTGAGAGTATATAACTCTATGCTGAGCGAATATGGAATTCTGGGTTTTGAATATGGATACTCTCTTGCTTATCCTGATGGTCTTACAATCTGGGAAGCTCAGTTCGGCGATTTTTATAATGTAGGTCAGGTTATTGTTGATCAATATATATCCTCAGCACAGGAGAAATGGGGTTTAAAATCCGGACTCATAATGTTTCTTCCTCATGGCTATGAAGGGCAGGGAGCAGAACACTCAAGTGGGAGAATTGAGCGTTTCCTGAGCCTTTGCGGCAACAATAACATGCAGGTGGTGAATTGTACTACTCCCGCTAATTTCTTTCATGTAATTCGCCGGCAGATGCATCGCGATTTCAGAATACCACTTATAGTATTTACACCTAAAAGCTTGTTGAGGCACCCTGAATGTACATCAGCAATATCAGATTTCACCGAAGGCATATTTCAGGAAGTAATAGAAGATGAAGAATTGCTATCTAAGTCTGATGTTAAAAGACTTCTGCTTTGTACCGGTAAAATCTACTATGAATTAAAGGAAGCACGTAAAGAAAAGAGTGCCAGTGATGTGTCAATAGTCCGACTGGAGCAATTATATCCATTTCCTGAAAAACAGATCAGCGATCTGATAAAAAGTTACCCAAAAAATACAGAGTTGGTTTGGGTTCAGGAGGAGCCATTTAATATGGGAGCTTCTCTTTACGTAAAACAGAAGATGGAGAATTATAAAATCAGAGTTGTAAGTCGCCCGGCAAGTGGTGTTACTGCAGAAGGACTGACTGCACTTCACAAAATTAACCAGGCTATAATCATTAACCAGGTTTTTGAGTAATTCATGAAACCAGCATTTAAATCATTAAACACAAGTGCATGATGAAGCGAGTTCTATATGTTACTTTCCAGAGTAAAAGATTTTAATCATGTGAAATATTTAGTCTCAATAAAACGAAAACCAAATAATGGCAATTATAGAAGTTAAAATTCCTAGTCCGGGTGAATCAATCACACACGTAGAGCTGTTCCACTGGCTTGTTGAGGATGGAGCCGTTGTAAAGAAAGATACCGAAATTGCAGAGCTGGAGTCAGACAAAGCAACACTTATGCTTGTAGCTTACGACTCCGGAAAGATATCACTTAAAGCTAAGGAAGGAGATATGTTGGAGGTGGGTTCAGTTGCTTGTACAATTGACACCTCAGTACAACCGTCAGAAGCAGCAGCAGATTCTCCGAAAACACTTGAAAACAAGGAGTCTCGCGAATCTGTAAAATCTGTTGAGCCGGACGAAGCATCTAAAACAGTAAAATCACCTGAGTCTGTAGACTCACCCAAGCCAGACAGATCTGCTGAAATTGTTGATTCTTCAAAGTCTGATACAAAAAAAAGTTATGACGATGATCAAACAGATCTGGATAAAGTCAGAGTTACTCCTCTTGCCCAGAAAGTCATGGATAAATATGATTTGTCGCTGGAAGATGTAATAAAAGGGTTGAAACGCTTAAAGCGTGAAGACGTAGAAGCAGTAATAAACGCGCAAGATCTTTCAGGTGACAGAGTTCAGTCTCATATATCCGTGTTGAAAAAACAAGTAAGCAGGGAGTCCAAAACCGAAAGGCTCAGTTCTTTACGCAGAAAACTAAGCGAACGTCTGGTATCTGTCAAGAATGAAACGGCAATGCTGACTACCTTCAATGAGGTGGATATGAAGCCGATAATGGATATTCGGAAGAGGAATCAGGCACAGTTTACAGAGAAGTTTGGAATAAAACTGGGTATCATGTCGTTTTTTATGAAAGCGTCATCTGTAGCCCTTCTTGAATTTCCTAATGTAAACAGTATGATTGATGGTGAAAATCTTGTGACTTATGATTTCACAGATATATCTGTTGCCGTAAGTGCACCAAAAGGGTTAATGGTGCCGGTTGTTCGAAATGTGGAAAGTCTTGGGTTGGCAGAGATAGAAAAAGCTATAGCTGATCTGGCAGGAAAAGCGAGGAATGGAAAACTATCAATCCCCGAAATGACAGGTGGAACCTTTACCATAACAAATGGAGGTGTTTTCGGATCTATGATGTCAACTCCGTTGATTAACCCACCGCAGTCGGCAATTCTTGGCATGCATAATATCATTGAACGTCCTGTTGCTATTGACGGGCAGGTAGTTGTCAGACCAATGATGTACGTTGCATTGTCTTATGACCATCGAGTTATTGATGGAAAGGACTCAGTAAGCTTTTTATTAAGAATAAAAGAGCTTCTTGAAAATCCAGCAGATATTTTATTTGGGGGCAGCAGTGGAGAGAAAGCATTACTGGAACTATAATTTGATTTAATAAATATAAATTTAGAGTCTTGTAGGGATAAGTGATTAACTCACTTTTTCCCTACAATCTTAAATTTAGCGAACTTAAGGAGCAGCTGTTTTCTGCCTGCAGACTCAAATTCAACTATAGCACGACGGTCATTACCACTCAGCTCGATAGACGTCACCTCGCCCTGCCCAAATCTTTCGTGTTCAATGATATCACCCTCTTCAAGTTCCTTAGCCTCTTTGGATAATGGCAAGGAGGGGGAGGTGTTTTGCACGGAAACAAGTCTTCCGGAAGAAGAGCCCGTCCTGAACGAACTTGAATCTGATCTTCCTGAATAACTATTCTTCTTGGTTGTTGTACTCTCTCTTTGCAGTCGCTGTTCACGCATCGTTCCCCAGAAATCAACAGCCTTCTCTGTTGTAGTGGCGTTAAATGCCGCGTTCGCGTCCATATAAACATAAGCAGGGTCAATTTCCTTAAGAAACCTGCTCTCTTTTGCTGAATTTGTCTGACCGTTTTTAAACCTGCTTCTGGCATAGGTTACAGTGCAAGTTTTCCTCGCACGGGTTATAGCAACATAAAACAGACGGCGTTCCTCCTCAAGGCCCCTTGCTTCCGATTTAGCCATAGATGAAGGGAAAAGATCCTCTTCCATTCCCACTACAAAGACATGATTAAACTCAAGTCCCTTTGCCGAGTGAACAGTCATTAAAGTAACCTTTTCAGCCTCCTCATCTTTATCTGTATCCTGATCAGTAAGCAGTGAAACCTCAGAAAGAAAATTCACCAGGCTGATTTCTTCTTCACCCTGTTCCTGTCGTGTCGAAACAAACTCATCAATTGCATTAAGCAGCTCCTGAATATTCTGTGAGCGACTCATTCCCTCAGGGGTAAGATCCTGATACGCTTCGTGTGAAATTCCCGTTCTCTTTAACACCACCTGAGCAAGTTCAAATGCGTTGAGTGACTCATTCATATCTATGAACTCGCTTATGAGATCATAAAAGCCTTTAAGTTTTTTCTGTGTGCCTGTATTTATATTCAGGTTATATTCAATGGGTGATGAGAGCACTTTCCATAAACTTATCTGGTGAAGAGTGGCTGCAGATGACACTTTACCTACCGTTACATCTCCAATACCCCTGGCAGGGTAATTTATAATCCTTCGGAATGCCTCCTCGTCAGAAGAATTCACAATAAGTCTGAAATAGGCAATAACATCCTTTATCTCCTTACGTTGGTAAAACGATTTACCCCCATAAATCCTGTAAGGAATGTTTTTCTTTCTGAGCGAATCCTCAAATATTCTTGACTGTGCATTTGTGCGGTATAGAATAGCAAAATCACTATAAACAGAATGATTTTCTAATCGCATTCTGGCAATTTTATTTGCAACAACAAGGCCTTCTTCAAAATCAGAGAAAGTGCTTATAATCTCCACTTTCTCACCAACCTCATTTTCAGAGAATACATCTTTTGCAATCTGTTCTGTATTCTTTTTAATCAGACTGTTAGCCGCATTTACAATGTTTTGTGTAGACCTGTAATTCTGCTCAAGTTTAAATACTCTCGTTTCCGGAAAATTTGACCTGAAATTAAGGATGTTATCAATATTTGCCCCCCTGAATGAATAAATACTCTGCGCATCATCACCTACAACACACACACGGTGATGTTTATCAGCCAGCTGTTTTACTATAAGATGCTGAGCAAAATTAGTATCCTGATACTCATCCACAAGGATGTATTGAAACTGATTCCGGTATTTCTCAAGAATTTCTTTATGATCACGAAACAAAATATTGGTGTACATCAGCAGATCATCAAAATCCATGCTGTTACCGGCACGCAGACGGTTTTGATATCTTTTATAAATCTCAAAAATCTGAGGCTGTCTCGCTCTGTTGTCATACTCAATGATCTCAGCATTACCAGCATACATAGCAGGGGTAATCAAGCTGTTTTTTGCTCTAGATATCTGTCCTTGAACAGATCCCGGCCTGTATTGCTTATCATCAAGATTCATATCTTTAATAATAAGTTTAACCAGATTCCGTGAATCAGATGAATCGAATATAGTGAAATTAGATTGAAAACCTATAGATTCTGCTTCGTTGCGAAGTATACGTGCAAAGATTGAGTGGAATGTGCCCATCCACAAGCTTCTTGCTTTTTTTTCTCCAACAAGCTCAGCAATACGCGATTTCATTTCACGCGCTGCTTTATTGGTAAATGTAAGTGCAAGAATATAATATGGAGGCAGACCCTGCTCCAGAAGATAAGCAATTTTGTAACTCAGTACACGCGTTTTTCCCGATCCCGCTCCTGCTATTACGAGGGAAGGACCGTCACAAAACTCCACAGCAGCACGTTGTGCCTTGTTTAGTTGATTCAGCAAGTCAGTTTTGTTGTTAGTTTCTGTCTTTTGCATATTTACAAAAGTACAAAAAAAACCGCTCTCAACTGAAAGCGGTTTTCAAATCATTTAAAACTATTTATCGGAAAGTATATCGCAAACTTAATGCAAATCCGCTATACCAGTAATCATTATAATCGTTTGTGAAGTTGAATGATGGTTTCCAGTCTAGTGACACATTAAAAGGAGCCCTCGGGAAAATGTATTCCAAACCTCCAATAAGGTCAGCACCAAGTAAAAAGGCGCTATCATAATGATCTCTGTGTTTGTGAATACCTCCAATATGAGCTCCTAAACCTACGTACCAGTCAAGACCGGGAGCATTAGGAACAGGCTGCTGGTATTCGTATAATCCTGTAAGCTGAAACCAGCGCGGTGAAGCCGAAAGTATAAATTCCCCTGCACTTGCAGGTGCGAAAAAGTGTTTGAGTGTTAAACCGCTGTCATATCCCAAACGTACACCAAGTGCCGTATTATAACTCTGCGCATGCAAGTTGGTAGTAGTGAATGCTGCAATAAGCAGTCCCGCAAAAAATAATTTTTTAAGTTTCATAAGTCAATGTTTTTGTTAAAAAAAATAGTTCAAGTTTTGGTTTGTTCAATGTTGAAACAAATTACTTCACATTTTGTTTGTAACTGTTTAATGAAAATTAAAATTACCAGGTGCGAAGAGGTTACTTGCCTTTAACTATTTTCTTGATTTCGTTAAGCTTGTTTAGCGCATCAATAGGGGTTAAGTTATTGACATCCAGGTTTAGAATCTCATCACGAACCTGGCTTAAGATTGGGTCATCCAGTTGAAAGAAGCTCAATTGATACCCTTCCTGTTTTTCAACAAAATCATGAATAGGCTTCTTAAATTCGCCCTTACGGTTCGAATTCTCCATTTGAGATAAAATCGTATCAGCCCTTTTTGTTATGCTATGTGGCATTCCGGCCATCCTGGCTACATGAATACCAAAGCTGTGTTCGCTTCCCCCGGGTTTCAATTTGCGAAGAAAAATCACCTTATTGTCAATCTCTTTTACTGATACATTAAAATTCTGTATACGCTTAAAAGACTTCTCCATCTCATTAAGTTCATGATAATGTGTAGCAAAAAGAGTCTTAGCCCTTGCTTTGGGATTCTCGTGAATATACTCCACTATTGCCCAGGCAATTGAGATGCCGTCGTATGTGCTGGTACCCCTGCCAAGTTCATCAAAAAGTACAAGGCTTCTGTCAGATAAGTTATTCATTATGTTAGCAGCCTCGTTCATTTCCACCATAAAAGTAGATTCACCAAGAGAAATATTGTCAGAAGCACCTACCCTGGTAAATATTTTATCAACCAGTCCTATTTTTGCTGATTCCGCCGGCACAAATGATCCTATCTGAGCCATCAGGGTGATCAGAGCTGTTTGACGAAGCAGGGCTGACTTACCAGACATATTAGGTCCGGTGATTATCAGAATCTGCTGATTGTCATTATCAAGATAAACATCATTAGAAACATACGGTTCATCTGCAGGTAGTTGTCTCTCAATTACAGGGTGTCGTCCCTTTTTAATATCTATTACAAGCGATTCGTTAATTTCCGGGCGTATATAGTTAAACCGCTCAGCAACATTTGCAAATGAAAGCAGACAGTCGGCACGTGCAATAATATTTGCATTATTCTGGATAACAGGTATATATTCAATGAGACTTTCAACCAGTTCGGCATATATTTTATTCTCCAGAACTATAATCTTCTCTTCCGCACCAAGAATCTTCTCCTCATACTCCTTCAGCTCCTCGGTAATATATCTTTCAGCACTAACCAAAGTCTGTTTTCTGGTCCATTCTGCCGGCACCTTACTCTTGTGTGTATTACGCACCTCTATATAATAACCGAAAACGTTATTAAATGCAATTTTAAGAGAGGGTATACCAGTTCTTTCGCTCTCCCGCTGCTGAATCTGCAGAAGATAATCCTTCCCTGAAAAAGCTATATTGCGTAGTTCGTCCAGATCTTTATTTATCCCTTTTCTTATAAATCCACCTTTGTTAATTAATGCCGGAGGATCGGGAACAATCTCCTTTTCTATTTTTTCTCTTAACACCGGACAAGGGTTTAACAGCTCGCCCATTTCCTTTAAACTGTTATTTCCGGACTCTGAAAAAGCTTGCTGAATCGGGTCTATTGCGTTAAGAGCTACTTTCAGCTGCACAACTTCCCTGGGAGTTATTCTGCCAACTGCCGCCTTAGAAATAATCCTTTCCAGGTCTCCTATCAGTGATAATTGTTGAGTGAGAAGCTTTTTCAACTCCGGATCTCGGAAAAAGTACTCAACTACATTTAATCGCTCTTTTATAGGTGCAACCTCTTTGAGGGGGAAAACAACCCATCGCCTCATAAGTCGAGAGCCCATAGGAGATATAGTTTTGTCCAGAACACCCAGCAGACTCCTGCCGCCTTCATTCATAGGAGACAGCAATTCCAGATTTCTAACAGTGAATTTATCCAGGCGGACAAATCTCTCCTCTTCAATTCTTGTTAACGATGTAATGTGTTCTATATTTGGGTGCTGGGTAATATCCATGTAGTGAAGGATAGCCCCTGAAGCTATGATACCCTGTTCAAGCTGTTCAACACCAAAACCCTTAAGGGTTGCAGATTTAAAATGTGACAGCAGCCTGTCGCGGGCTGCATTCTCAGTAAAAATCCAGTCATCCAGCACTGAAATCATCCAACTTGAGCCAAACAGTTCCTCGAACTTTTTCTTTCTTGAATGCTCAATCAGTATTTCTTTTGGAGAGAAGTTAGAAAGTAATTTGTCGATATTATCCCTGGTACCTTCAGTGGTTAGAAATTCACCAGTTGAGATATCCAGAAACGATATCCCTATGATATTATTAGTAAAGTGAATTGCACAGAGAAAATTATTTTCCTTATGATTAAGTACCGTGTCATTAATTGAAACACCCGGTGTAACAAGTTCTGTTATACCACGTTTTACCAGCTTCTTAGTTGTTTTAGGATCCTCCAGCTGGTCGCATATTGCCACTCTTTTGCCTGCTCTTACCAGTTTAGGCAGATAAGTATCAAGTGCATGATGAGGGAATCCTGCCAGTTCTACAAACTGAGCAGCTCCATTGGCCCTTCTGGTTAGTGTTATACCTAAAATTTCAGATGCAATAATTGCATCATCCGAAAAAGTTTCATAAAAATCACCAACTCTAAACAGCAGTATTGCGTCGGGATGCTGACTCTTAATCTCAACAAACTGCTTCATCATTGGTGTTTCTGCTATTTTTTTTGCCACAAGCTACAATTCATGTTTTATCAGCAGGCTTAGTTGCCGCTATTTCAAATCAAAAATACAAAAAAAACAGCACTCTCAAAAAGTATATATTGCATACACTTTGTTCGTGTCCCGATCTTGTCTTTCTCTTACTTCGCTCTTATATCGCTCTTATGATCTCCTTTTAAATAAGAGGAATGTAAGAGCAAAGTGACAACAAAGTAATGTGAAAATTATTCCAAAGTACAGTTTATGTTAATATAAGTCTCCTTAATTCCTTTACACCTTCTGAAGCACCCATTTTAATATGATGAATATCATATCTTCCTGTGGATACATCTTTGGGGTCAATAAGGTAAACAGGTGTATTTTTTTTCACGTCGTTAAGAAGCCCTGCGGCAGGGTAAACATTCATAGATGTTCCTATAATTACGAAAATATCTGCCCTGCGTGTAATAGCTTCTGCAGCAGACATCATCGGAACCATTTCTCCAAACCAAACTATATGAGGACGTAACTGAGAACCCTTCTCGCATTTGTCGCCCAAATTAATATCACAATTTTCAGGATCTAAATCATATACAAGTGATTCATCAGCAGTAGAACGTGATTTCATCAGTTCACCATGCAGGTGAATTACAGAAGTGCTGCCAGCCTGTTCATGCAGATTGTCGATATTTTGTGTGATAATATGTACTTCAAAATCCTTTTCCAGATCCACCAGGCCGTAGTGGCCTGCATTAGGTTTAGTGGCAAGAAGTTCACGTCGCCTCATATTATAAAAGTTAAGCACAAGTTCAGGGTTTACGCTGAAGCCTTCAGGTGTAGCTACCTGCTCCACCGGATATTTGTCCCACAAACCACCTGAGTCTCTGAAAGTAGATATTCCACTTTCTGCACTCATACCTGCACCTGATAATACAACTAGTTTTTTCTTCATTTCTGCCTCTTTTTCCCTCAAATATAGCTTTTTATACTTAAAATCATAACATTTTACTTGACAAACACACTCTTTTTATAATTTATGTCGTACTTTTGCATGATAATTCGAAAAGTAAATTTATTAATGGACAAATTAAGTTATGCATTAGGTATGAGTATGGCCTCAAACCTAATGAATTCAGGACTCAGACAAATTGATGTTGATTCTTTTGTAAAAGCCTTCACAGAGATCATGGACAACAAAATTCCTTCAATGTCTCCACAAGAAGCAAATCAGATATTACAGGATTATTTCAGTAAACAACAGGATGAAATGTTAAATAAAAATCTGGAAGCAGGAAAAGCTTTCCTCGAAGAGAATAAAAAGAAAGAAGGCGTAATCGCTCTACCCAGCGGTTTACAGTACGAAATACTTAACGAAGGTGATGGTGATATACCAAAAGCCACAGACAAGGTTAAATGTCACTACCATGGCACACTTCTTGACGGTACAGTGTTTGATAGTTCAGTTCAGCGTGGTCAACCGGCGGTTTTCGGTGTAAACCAGGTGATAAAAGGATGGGTAGAAGCTCTACAGCTCATGTCGGTAGGTTCTAAGTGGAGATTGTTTATCCCTTCTAATCTTGCCTACGGAGAGCAGGGTGCCGGCGGTTCAATAGAGCCTAACTCGACTCTGATATTCGATGTGGAACTGTTAGGTATCGTATAATTCAAAAGAATACATATAATAATATAAAGTAAAATGAAGAAAACAATTTTAGGCACTTTTAGTGCATTAGCAGTTTTGGCTGTTATGATGGTTTCCTGCGGAGGAGCCTCTACACCCAAAACATCCTTGAAAACTTCTGTTGACAGTGTTTCTTATGCCTATGGAGTAACAATGGCCGATCAGGGATTAGCGCAATTTCTTGAGCAGGCAGGTGTTATTTACAGTACATCAGGAATCGAGTATGATTACCAAATGAGAATCGCAGCTGCAGATTCAACACAAAAAGCTGCATTACAGGCTGAGATGGCATCAAAAGTGGATTCTGTTAACAAACTTAACGGACCCCGGTTAAATGAATTCATCAAAGGTATGAAAGAAGCTATTAACCTTAATAGCGAGTCTCCCTACGCACATGGATTAAGCATTGGTGTACAATTCTCACAGCAACTGCTGCCACAGTTCAATACTATGCTCTATGGTGAAGAATCTGATCAGAAAGCTAACAACGATCAATTATTGGCAGGTCTGATTTCAACATTAAAGAATCAGGAGCTTGCTATCAACAAGATGGATGCAAGTAATTTGATTCAGGCTGAAATGGAGAAAGCTCAGGAAGCACAAATGGCACGTCAGGAAGAAGACCTCAAAGTGCAATATCAGGATGAAATAGCTAAAGGAGATGCTTATATGTCTGAGAATGCTGCAAGAGAAGGAGTTGTTACTCTGCCAAGCGGTTTACAATATGAAATCCTTACAGAAGGAAAAGGAGCAATCCCAACTCAAAGTGACAGAGTGAAGGTTCATTATCATGGAACGCTTATCGATGGTACTGTTTTCGACAGCAGCGTTGAAAGAGGAGAGCCTGCAGTGTTTGGTGTTACTCAAGTAATCCCGGGATGGACTGAAGCCCTGCAGCTTATGCCTGTAGGTTCAAAATGGAGACTTTATGTTCCTTATGACTTAGCTTATGGTACTGCAGACAGAGGTGAAATCAAACCTTTCTCTAACCTTATATTCGATGTTGAATTATTAGGTATCGAATAATAAAATATAATGTAGCTTAGTAAAATAAGCCTCAGTAAAGAAGCAGCCTTGCAGGGCTGCTTTTTTTGTCTATTATATATAGATCCTAATATTTTTTATAAATAACAACTCACTTTTGAAAAAAGAAGCATATATATTTACTATTTTACATAGATAAACTCGATTTGATATTAAAAACGTCAGTTATCTGGCCAAATAGTTGCATAATGATTTTATAAAGCTTATTTTTGCAACTTCTCGATTTTCGAGTAATTGATTAGGTTATTCAAATGTTAAATTACTGAAGTTTTTGGATTGTTTTTGTTGAAATGAGAATAGAGGATAATAGCAAAAAAGTAACCAAAAAGAGGTTTTTTGCAACTTTTTCTCCTTTTTTATAAAAATAATGTGACAAAAAACTCTTAGTTAAAAAAAATAATTTATATTTGTGAGATGAAACAAATCTATGTAAATGTTAAAGTGTGATTTGAAGTGATAATTAACTTTTAGTCGTCAGCCACAAAATTAACTTTTTCAAATAACAACGCATCGCATTTGTGAAA
>JAQUIZ010000212.1 GCA_028683355.1 Fermentimonas sp. | reverse complement strand
AATAGAGAACCCACAGACGGAAGTACCTACATTGGCAACAGGTAATCCGGCATCATACCCTATACTTGCTAAACTGGTACAAAAAACAGGTGGCAGTTTTCTTAGAATGCGTGAAAACAAACTCCTTTCCGTTGGCAAACTTATGGCATACGAGAAAAAGGTGATACCGGGACCCGCATCAGCAGTATGTATGGCTGGATTCTTTATTGCACTAAGGAAGAACAAAATCAAGGATGGTGAAACTGTTCTGATCAATCTGGGCGAAGGCTCAAACCGTGCACCATACTTCCTTGAGCAGATGATTTATACAACCAAGAGTGTTAATAGTGTAGAAGATTGTGAACCCCACTCTATTGATGATTTTCGCACCAATCTTTGGAACGAAGTTCTTGAGGATTGATGATTGTACAGAATCAACAAAATGCTGAACAATAAAACAATATGGATTACGGGAGCCTCGTCAGGTATTGGCGAAGCATGCGCTTATCTGTTCGCTAAAGAGAAGGCCAACCTGATACTAACTGCAACACGCATTGATAAACTCCAGGAAGTACAAAGTAACTGCGTCAATCTGGGAGCACAATGTGTAATTTTGCCCTATGATCTGTCAGATCTAGAAAATATTGATGAGCTTACCGACAATGCAATTGCCGCATATGGCAAAATCGATACAGCTTTCCTCAATGCAGGTATCAGTCAGCGTTCCAAAACACTCGACGCCTCATTTAAAGTTGATGAGAAAATAATGAGCGTTAATTTCTTTGCCCCGGTAAAGATAACAAAGCGACTACTTCCCGAAATGATAAAAAATGGTGGAGGTACAATTGCTGTGACAAGTAGCATTTCCGGCAAATTCGGTTTCCCTCTACGCTCAGCATATGCATCATCAAAATTTGCTGTTTACGGCTTCTTTGAAACAGTTCACGCAGAGTATTACGACGATAATATTCGCGTTGTAATGGTATGCCCGGGGAGAATAAAAACAAATATCTCCTACAACGCACTTGATTCCGACGGCAGTAAACATGCCATAATGGATGATGGTCAGGGCAACGGAATGTCAGCCGAAAAGGCAGCTAAGAAAATAGTGAGAGCAATAAATAGCCGCAAACCCGAAGTATTGGTTGGCGGTAAAGAGCTCATCATGGTTTATATCAAACGTTTCCTGCCGGGCTTGGCCAGAAGGCTAGTAAGGAAAGTGAGTGCAACATAAATAAAATCTCCCCTAAAAGGGAAAAGTATAATGAAAGAGAATTACATCATATCCGGAATTCAACAAATTGGTATTGGCGTCGAGAATTTTCCTGAAGCATGGAAGTATTATATCGATGTCTTCAATATGGATATCAGAATCCTTGAAGATGATAAGGTAGCCGAGCTAATGCTCCCATACACAGGTGGCAAACCTCAAAAGCGACGTGCGGCAATTGCCCTCAACCTACAGGGAGGTGGTGGTTTCGAAATTTGGCAATACTCAGAACGAAAGCCCAAAGCTATTGATTTCGAGATCCAGGCAGGCGATCTTGGAGTGTTTGCTGCTAAGATCAAAAGCAGGGATGTGGAAAAAACCTATGAACTGTTCAGTAAAAAACCAAATGTACACCTTTTAGGCAAACCGGAGATAAGTGTTGACGGAAACAAAACCTTCTTCATGAAAGACCCCTTTGGGAACATCTTTCAAATTATTCATGATACAACAATATACAGAGATGAAGGTAGATTAACAGGAGGTATTGTTGGTGCAATGATTGGTGTTACCGACATCGAAAAAGCAATGCCCATTTACCGCGATATCCTTGGCTATGATGTAATTGTAGCGGATGAAGCCGGCACTTTTGATGACCTGAAAGCATTGCCATCAGGTAATGGACAATTCCGCCGCCGTATAATTACACACAGTAAACCACGCCAGGGAAGCTTCAGTGAATTGTTTGGCAAATCATACATTGAGCTTGTGCAGTCACTCGATCGCACACCACGAAAAATTTATGAGGGTCGCTTCTGGGGTGATCCCGGATTCATACAAATCTGTTTTGATGTACGTAACACTGATGCACTCAGAAAAAAATGTGAAGAGATGGGATACCCGTTCACTGTGGACAGTTCCCGCAATTTCAAAGAGGGTGAGTCCTTTGATATGGGCGAAGCAGCCGGACAGTTTGCCTACATAGAAGATCCTGACGGCACCTTGATAGAGCTGGTTGAAGCACACAAGATACCCCTGATGAAGAAACTAAACCTTTATCTCAATCTCCGTAAACGTAATCCCAAAAAACCACTGCCAAAATGGATGTTGGGAATGTTGAGATTTATGAAAGTAGACCCAGAAAGTTTAAAATAAAGAAACAAACTACAATTTTTTTGCCGTTTCTCAGTTATATTTATAATGAAGAAACGGCAATTTTTTTTTATAATAACTCTGCTGTTGTGCATATCAGCTAAATCATATGCACAATGGGAAGTACCTTTTAGTCATTATTGGGAGGTAAAAGGATATTATAATCCATCATTTGCAGGAGAAACAGACAAAATCAGATCATCTGCATTATACCAATTTCAAAATGCAGGTATAAATGATGCACCACAACGACTTGTTATTACTGCTGATTTACCATTTGAGTTCAATCAAAGAAGGCATGGTGCCGGTATTATTGCATACACAGAAAGCATCGGATCATTACGCAACTCACTTATTTCTGCTCAATACAGCTTTAAGCAACAGATTGGCAATGGAATGCTGAGTATCGGCTTCCAAGGGGGAATTTATGATCTTAATTATGACAAAGGAAGCTTCCGGTTAATTACTGACACACCGCAAAACAACACACCGCTAAGCAACTCACCAAAAAACGACACACCGCAAAACAGTCAATCAAGTTCGAATGTCAATATAACAAATAAACAGGTTGCAGATCTTAATGCAGGTATATCCTGGACTGGCGACAGGTTCTTTGCCGGACTATCAGCAATGCATTTCAACCAGCCCGGATTTCAAACAACACCTGACTCAAATTCCAAACAGAAAACAGAAATAAACTCAGGTAAGCAAGGCATCAACAATCTATCATCAACAGACTCAACCCGAACCTATATTCCAATAACATATAATTTTATTGCCGGATACAATATTGGTCTGTTTAATTCGTTAGAAATACAACCGATGATCGGGTTGCTTCACGATGAAAACCGAAGAGAGGCGCAGGGGACGGTGCGACTGGAATATGCTAAAAGATTCTCGGGCGGATTTTCTTTGACATCGAATAATGGCAAATCATTTTTTGCAGGAGCAACCTTACAAGGCTTTCGTTTTGGCTATGCTTATACAACTTATAATAAAGGAGCCGGAGAAGTGGGTCGTAGTAATCACGAACTGTTTTTAAGATACGATTTCACGCTAAACAGTTTCATGCCAAAGTTACAACCGCATAAAAGTATACGCCTGTTGTGATAAGCTGAAAGTGAACTGACAACGAAGTAATTCCCGTACGCAGGGAATATTAAAATATAAACATGAGAAATTATTTATTATTGCTGCTGATAATCACTCTCACCTATTCATGTGGGGGAGGCAGAATGGG
>JAQUIZ010000211.1:2150-3590 GCA_028683355.1 Fermentimonas sp. | reverse complement strand
GTAGCATCACCGGAACCTGTTGATTGAAGAGGTATTAGATCCATTGCACAGATAGGGCAAAGTCCCGGTTCATCCATTCGTATTTGTGGATGCATTGAACAGGTCCAAACCGCCGGATCATCTCCGTGATCGTGATTATGGGCCTCTTCTACAGTTGAAGTTTGTAATGAAGATTGTTTCCCGTTATTTCCTGAGAAAATAAGCCAGCCTAGAAATAATCCGGCTAGTAATATTAATCCATATTTAAAATATGGATGTTTGCCAATCTTTTTTATTTTATTATTCATATTCTTGACAAAGTTTTAATTGTTTGATGTATTGAAAGAATGTAATTTCTGAATTGAGGCCACCTTTATGTTGTACTCTGCGATAGCTTCGGCATTCCGTAATTGATAATCCAGTAGCTGGCGCTGTACTTGAATTACGTTAGTTAGATCACTTTTTGCAGTTACAAACTCCTGAACAACCAACTGATAAGCTACACGAGCTAGTTGTTCCTGCTTTTTATAGAGTGAGATTTTACGCTCAGCATTATCGAGTTGTTGTTTTAATTTGAACAGATCTGATCGAAGTATATTAAGAGTGTTGTTGTAATTTTCACGTGCAGATTGCCACATGAAACGGTTCTCTCGTTGTTCTGCCTTATATTTATTACGGTAAAGTGGGAGAGTAATAGATAACATTGGCATAACCATATCCATGCCATTCATACCATTTCCCATACTTTGATCGGGAAATGCCATTTTGTTTTCACCGATCAACATATATTGCAAACCAATACCGAACATTGGATAACTCATTTTTTTATTCATTTCATTCTTTGCATGGTAAACCTGCTCTTCTTCTTCCAACATGCCTAACATTGGATTTCGGTTCTCAATTTCACTTATAGAAACTCTTTTATCGAAAATAAAAGGGACTTTTGTGATTGAGTCGGGTACCGTTACCTCATTCTCAACATGACGATTTAGCAAAGCATTAAATTTGGCTTTTTCAGCTGCTAAATCCGATAGAAGACTCTCTATATTGTTCTCTACTTCAACCATTTCAAGCTGAATACGAAGTACATCCGACATGCCGGGAGCCGTATTGCCCATATCAGAAGACATACTACTTCCGGAGCTGCTCATTCCTGACATCGATGAAGAGGAGGTTCCCGAAGATGATGTTGAAGATCCTCTCGTTGAGCCCATTCCTGCCATTCCGCCAGAGGTTGATGATGAGTTGCTGCTATTAGTCACAGGAGTTGGGGAAAGTACAGGATAACCAGATGAACTGCCACTGAATGACGAGGAGATTTTGCGAAGGGCAAGTTCCTCAAGTTGTTTCAACAGCTGCAGATTTTCACGGTTGTTATTAATCTGCTCTTTTAGTGTAGAAAGAATATACCACTGAGTATATACTTCCAGGAATAGGTTATCTCTTGTCTCCCTGAATTGT
>JAQUIZ010000211.1:0-2116 GCA_028683355.1 Fermentimonas sp. | reverse complement strand
CCATGTACCGGACTGCTGTATTTTTTCAAGTGATGCCTTATAGGCAAGAAAATCGGCATTCAATCCAGGGTTATTTTTTGCTGCAACCTCCAGATAGTGGTTCAAAGAATCAGTCCCCTGACCTTTAGAACTACCCGCTAAAACTACCATTAAAAGTAGCATTATTATATATCTAAACTTAAACTGTTTCATAACTGTTTATTCTTTTTTGTTCTGCTTTAATTTTTCTTTTGACAACACCCTCTCTCCACCAGCATTGAAGAATGGGAACCACAAACATAGTCATAGACTGTATTATCATACCTCCAAACGTAGGTATCGCCATTGGTACCATAATGTCCGATCCTTTACCTGTTGATGTGAGAACCGGCAGAAATGCAATTAATGTTGAAGCGGTAGTCATCACAGCAGGACGTACTCTTTTCAAACCGGCATAAACTACAGCCTCTCTGATATCATCTTTTGTTTGAGGGTCTCTTTCCAGGAAAGTGTCATGGATAAATGTACCCATAAGTACACCATCATCTGTAGCAATACCAAATAATGCAATAAATCCAACCCAAACAGCAATACTTAGGTTAACCTGGTGCATTTGAAACATATCTCTGATATTTGTACCTGCAACTGAGAAGTTCATAAACCAGGGCTCGCCATATAGCCACAGAAGTATGAATCCGCCTGCCAATGCAACAAATACACCTGAGAAGTGGATAAGTGATGCTGTTACTGATTTAAACTGGAAGTAAAGTATTAGTAAAATACTAATAAGACTTATTGGGATTATAATTAATAATCGTTGTGCTGCACGTGCTTGTTGCTCGTAATTTCCTGCAAATGTGTAAGAAACTCCCTCTGGCAAACTAATCTCTCCGCTATTAATTTTATCTTCTAATACTTCCTCTGCATCATGAACAACATCTACTTCAGCTTTGCCTGCAATCTTGTCAAAAATTACATATCCTACCAGGAAAGTGTTCTCGCTTTGTATCATTTGTGCACCTCTGGTGTAATCAATCTCAGCAACCTCACCCAGAGGAATCTGTGCTCCTGATGCTGTAGGAATAATAAGTTTGGCAAGTTCGTCAGGACTCTCTCTCAATTCACGCGGATATCTTAATCTTACCGGATAACGCTCAAGACCTTCAACGGTGGTAGTCAATGCCATACCACCAACAGCTGTACTTATAACCTCCTGAAGATTTGTAACAGTAATTCCATATCGAGCCATATTGCCCCGATTTAGTTTTATTTCTATATAAGGAGCTCCAACAGCCCTGTCATAGAATACTGTAGAGGGTAATACAGATGGCACATCCTTTAGTGCATCTTCAAGTATTTTACCGGCTTCTTCAATTGATTCAAGATCCGGTCCATATACCTTAAGTCCCATAGGTGCACGCATTCCGGTAGATAACATCACTAAACGTGCTTCAATAGGCTGTAACTTAGGAGCTGAGGTCATACCCGGCAGATGTGAATAGTTGACTATCTCTTGCCAGATATCATCCGGGTTTTTGATATGTGGTCGCCACTGTCTGAAATACTTGCCATATCGGGATCTGATAAGACTGTCTGCCGGTATCACCCTGAATACATCTTCCTCCGGATCATAAGTTGATCCGTCAATTAGTACAAACTCTCCCTTGCGATTAGATTTGAATCGTTGGCGGTGTCCATCTTCATCAAGTATATATTCAGGTATATAGTTGATTGTGTTTTCAAACATCTGTGTTGGAGCGGGATCAAGAGCCGAATTTACTCTTCCCCATTTGCCGACTGTTGATTCAACTTCAGGGATATTGGATATCCTTTTATCTAATAATTCTATATACTCCATGTTTTGCTCAATTCCTGTATGTGGCATTGTGGTAGGCATTAGCAGGAACGAACCTTCATTGAGACTGGGCATGAATTCCTGACCCAAACCCGGAAATTTGTTACTTGCAGTTTGCCAGAAACCGGTCTGTCTGAAAGTATTCCAACCAACTGTTTCAAATCCCTTTGCAACCACTGTGAATGTTTTATCAAAACCAAGCCATATTACAATACCAAACAAAACTGTAATAATAGGTAAGGCCATGAATTTCCACCTGTTAGCTAAACTCCATCTAAGAAT
>JAQUIZ010000210.1 GCA_028683355.1 Fermentimonas sp. | reverse complement strand
ATTATGTAAATATTGATTAATCTACTTAATTATTAATGCTAAGAAAGCAAATGATCGATACTCATGAAAATGTAAATCTATCTATATAATATATATAAACACGTGATGCCTATGATTTGACAAAAAACGACAATAGCCTCTCCCCTAACAACAGTTAGTCTAAATTTTACCAACGCTGTTAAATTGACCAAAATTATTAATTTATAAAGAACGCCTACATATGCATGAAAAAAACAACTTATTAGGTATTGTTTTAAAGAGTAAAACATCCCTTAGTTATTATTCGATGATTATTAAATCAGTTTTTATTCTATTGTTTGTTTCAGCTTTTATTTCCGTATCTGAAGCAAACTCAAAAGAAAGTTTATTAGAAATAGAGGTAGTAACTCAACAAGGAAAAACTATTAGTGGAAGAGTAAATGATTCTTATGGTGAGTCATTGCCCGGTGTCACTGTTTTAATCAAGGGAACCACAAGAGGAACAATCACAGATGCAGATGGAAATTATACAATTACAGATGTTTCCGAAGAAGACATATTGCAATTTTCTTTTGTGGGTATGCAAACAAAGGAAATATCTGTAATGAATCAATCAATAATAGATGTAGCACTTGGCGAGGACTCCATTGGATTGGAAGAAATTGTTGCTGTCGGTTACGGAACAATGAGAAAAAGTGATTTAACAGGAGCTGTTGCCAGAGTATCTATGGAAGATAAATCACTTCAGTCAAATCTGAATGTCCTGCAAGCCTTATCAGGAGCTTCTGCAGGTATAAATGTTCAACAAACCGGCGGTGCCGGAGAAGAGCCGGACTTTTCTATTAGGGGACAAAACACTCTATCTGCATCATCAATGCCATTGATTGTGCTTGATGGAATTATTTATAATGGTGATATTGCTAACATCAATGTAAGTGATGTTGAGTCAATTGACATTTTAAAAGATGCCAGTTCGGCTGCAGTATATGGTTCAAGATCGGCAAACGGCGTAGTTTTGATTACTACAAAAACAGGTACCAGTGAAAAGCCTGTAATTAACTTTAATATGTATTACGGTTTTCAAGCCATTACTAATAATCCGATGAAAGTAATGAACGCCGAGCAATATGCTGTAAGACTTACTGATTATTATTATCAGCAAGAGCTATATAATTGGTATAGAACAAATCCAACAAGTCATGCAGGGAAACCCCAAAGACCAGACGTGACTGATAGAAATATTGTTGTGTTAACATTACGCACGCAAGAAGAGAAAGACAACTATCTTGCCGGTAATGAAATTGATTGGGTTGACGAAGTTCTTCGAACAGCTCCAATTCAAAATTACAACCTAAGCTACTCGGGTGGAACAAAATTGACTAATTATTATGTTTCCGGTTCTTATGCAAACGAAAAGGGTGTACTTATAAATGATCAGTTTGAGAGAGTTACTGTGCGCACAAATGTAGAAAGTGCAATTACCGATTGGCTAACAGTGAATGCAAATGTAGCATATACTTATCGCGACTATTCAGGAGAACCTGCCGATTTGTACTATGCAAGAAGAGCAAGTCCACTTGCAAATAATAATATAGGACAACCTGATCAGGTTATGTTCTTAACAGGAGAATCATATATGGAATACCCACTGGTTTATCTTAATGCAGATAACCAGGACCTCCGGCATAATCTGTTTATGGTGGGCAATGCTAAAATAAAGTTTCCTTGGATAACCGGATTGAATCTAGAGATTAATTACTCAAACACTCTTGACATTAGAAATAACTTTTCTTTTTGGGGTACCGATCACCCTGATGGTACATCGAATAATGGCAGGGGACGTAAAGATCATATTTACAACAACAGTTGGATTCAAAATAATATTCTTACTTACTTGCGTGATTTTAACGGTCACAACATTAATGCAACTTTCCTTTACAGTCTCGAGCACTCAGCACAAAACACCTCTCGTCTTGAGGCTGAAGGTTTTGAGAATCAAGCACTGGGTTATAATGGTCTGGGCCTGGGAACTAACTATACGGTATCAAACACGGAGAATGGTGGTACTTGGGAAGAGGATGGAATATCTTACATGGGTAGAGTTGCTTATTCCTATATTAACAGATACTTTCTTACCGGTACTATTAGGCGAGATGGTTACTCTGGATTCGGAGCGAATAATAAATTTGCCAACTTCCCTTCGCTTTCTGTAGCTTGGGCACTCTCTGAAGAGGATTTTGTCGGTGAAAATTTCCCTTATATTAAACTTCGTGCATCGTATGGTGTGAATGGTAATCAAGGACTTGGACGATATAAGACTTTCCTTACAATGTCGACAATGTCGTATGTTTATGGCTCTGAAACTAATATTGGTGTTTATCCCGGAGATGCTTTAGGTAACGAGGATTTGAAATGGGAAAAAACTGCATCGCTTAATATTGGTGTCGATTTTGCTTTCTTAAATCAGAATATTTCCGGTTCTTTAGAAGTTTATAATGCAAATACCACTGATGTTCTCGTACAAAGAGCTTTACCTGCATCAACCGGATATAACAATGTTTTTATAAATATGGGTAGCATTAATAATAAAGGTATTGAATTAATGTTGAATACCAATAATATTAAACTACCTGACTTCACCTGGACTTCAAACTTTACTTTCAGTTTAAATAGAAATAAAATTACAAAACTTTATGGAGGTAAAGATGACAATGATATTGGTAATGAGTGGTTTGTTGGCGAATCAATAAGCGCACAATACGACTACGAAATGGCAGGAGGTCTATGGACAGAAGAAGAACTATATGCCGGAAAGACACTTAATGGCTGGTATCCCGGTCAGTTCAAATACGTCGATCAGAATGGTGATGGTGTTATTGAACCAACTTACGATAGAAAAGTTATTGGATATGAAGATCCAAACTTTAGATTTAGCTTGAACAATACGCTACAATATAAAAATTTCGCCCTGAGCTTTATGCTTAATTCAATTGTAGGAGGGAATAATTATTATATCATGGACAATACTAGTGTTATAAACACTGCTTTCAGAGCCGACGATGTGTATCGTATTAACATGTCAGCCGTTCGTCCATACTGGACCCCAGATAACGGTGTGAATAATGCTACCGGTATCTACAATTCTCCTGCACAATCGAGTGGAATTTATGAGAGTCGAAGTTTTATCAGACTACAAGATTTATCTTTGTCGTATAGATTCAATAAAAGCCTGACAAACCAGCTAAGTATTAATGACTTGCAATTATTTATCTCTGGCAAAAACCTTTACACCTGGACTAAATGGTCAGGATGGGATCCTGAAACAGGCACAAGTGATATTCCTTTAATGAGAAATTTGACCGTAGGTTTAAGACTATCATTATAATTACGTGCATTAATAATATCAAAAAAAATAATAATATGAAACAAAAAAAATATAGAATAGTCAGAACATTTATTTTGGCAGCTTTGACTTTTCCTTTTATCATATCTTGTGACAGCAATAAGATATTAGAAGAAACGCCGTTAGATTTTTTGGCTCCTAAAAATGCATACAGTAGTGCAGCAGGTGTAAGACAAGGGATAACCGGACTCCATGCCTTTACCCGAGATGAATTTTTTATGGATGG
>JAQUIZ010000209.1 GCA_028683355.1 Fermentimonas sp. | reverse complement strand
TTGAAGGGCTTCTAAAACTATCTTTGTTTTAAAGCCGGCGCTGTAAGTTTTCCTTTTCTTCATGACAACAAAATTAATACATTTTTTTAACGATACTTGTTGTCCAAGATTCGGGGGGAATTATATTCATTATTCAGTACCTTTGGTATCAGTAACAACAGCTACAATGATTGTTTGAGCTACATAGAAGTTGTGAATTGCTTTCATTATTCAGTACCTTTGGTATCAGTAACAACAGCTACAATGATTGTTTGAGCTACATAGAAGTTGTGAATTGCTTTCATTATTCAGTACCTTTGGTATCAGTAACAACTCCGAGTCGTTATTCCGAAACGGGAGATATGTTGTGAATTGCTTTCATTATTCAGTACCTTTGGTATCAGTAACAACTGTTGGCGTCAGGTATAAAAGCGCTGAATTGTGGTGAATTGCTTTCATTATTCAGTACCTTTGGTATCAGTAACAACTCCGAGTCGTTATTCCGAAACGGGAGATATGTTGTGAATTGCTTTCATTATTCAGTACCTTTGGTATCAGTAACAACTGTTGGCATCAGGTATAGAAGCGCTGAATAGTTGTGAATTGCTTTCATTATTCAGTACCTTTGGTATCAGTAACAACCCGTTATTGTAATGGGAGGAAACCGGATCAGTTGTGAATTGCTTTCATTATTCAGTACCTTTGGTATCAGTAACAACCTGGAGACAGAAGGAGAGAAGCATTACAATGTTGTGAATTGCTTTCATTATTCAGTACCTTTGGTATCAGTAACAACCTTCAATCAGAAGAATATAACGGTTTCTATGTTGTGAATTGCTTTCATTATTCAGTACCTTTGGTATCAGTAACAACTGTAAAAGTGATAGGCAACATCCACGATAGTTGTGAATTGCTTTCATTATTCAGTACCTTTGGTATCAGTAACAACGATCTTGAATAGGGGTAGAAGCTGACAGTGGTTGTGAATTGCTTTCATTATTCAGTACCTTTGGTATCAGTAACAACAAAAGAATAATTCACGTCCATGGTTCAATAGTTGTGAATTGCTTTCATTATTCAGTACCTTTGGTATCAGTAACAACATACGGTAGAAATACCCTATTTGCTCAATTGTTGTGAATTGCTTTCATTATTCAGTACCTTTGGTATCAGTAACAACTTGTGCTGCATTGGTGGGATCGGGTAAAGTGTTGTGAATTGCTTTCATTATTCAGTACCTTTGGTATCAGTAACAACGGCCAATATTTTGCAAGAACATATGAAGTAGTTGTGAATTGCTTTCATTATTCAGTACCTTTGGTATCAGTAACAACAAACAGTAATACTTGTAAAGGAATGATGAAGTTGTGAATTGCTTTCATTATTCAGTACCTTTGGTATCAGTAACAACCAGCTGCTATTGACTATCTCAAAAGCTCTAGTTGTGAATTGCTTTCATTATTCAGTACCTTTGGTATCAGTAACAACAAACCTGACAATTACGTGTTCAATAAAAATGTTGTGAATTGCTTTCATTATTCAGTACCTTTGGTATCAGTAACAACGTAAACGTGACATACTTCTCTGGTTGAATTGTTGTGAATTGCTTTCATTATTCAGTACCTTTGGTATCAGTAACAACCTAAGCTACTGGCGATTCATCCAAGACGTAGTTGTGAATTGCTTTCATTATTCAGTACCTTTGGTATCAGTAACAACGATCCTGCCAGCGCGAGTAAGATTGTTGATGTTGTGAATTGCTTTCATTATTCAGTACCTTTGGTATCAGTAACAACTGGTTCGGATCAGACAAACTATTACGTAATGTTGTGAATTGCTTTCATTATTCAGTACCTTTGGTATCAGTAACAACACATTTGGATTGGCAGCGGTAAAGCTGGAGGTTGTGAATTGCTTTCATTATTCAGTACCTTTGGTATCAGTAACAACAGGACGTATCATTTCATAATGTATGGCGGTGTTGTGAATTGCTTTCATTATTCAGTACCTTTGGTATCAGTAACAACATTATCTTTTTTGAGGCAAAAGACTCTAAGGTTGTGAATTGCTTTCATTATTCAGTACCTTTGGTATCAGTAACAACTTATATTTCAAGGCTTTGGATTATGCACCTGTTGTGAATTGCTTTCATTATTCAGTACCTTTGGTATCAGTAACAACAACAGCAAAAACAGCTGGAAGATCAGCTAAGTTGTGAATTGCTTTCATTATTCAGTACATTTGGTATCAGTAACAACGTAAGCCGGATACGGTATTTTCCCCTTTCTGTTGTGAATTGCTTTCATTATTCAGTACCTTTGGTATCAGTAACAACAAGCGATGCAAGTACTCTGCCACACCAGCGGTTGTGAATTGCTTTCATTATTCAGTACCTTTGGTATCAGTAACAACATGGAAAGTAGGACTTTATCAGTGCTTTTGGTTGTGAATTGCTTTCATTATTCAGTACCTTTGGTATCAGTAACAACAAATGGTAACAAGGCTGCAAGAAGATAAGAGTTGTGAATTGCTTTCATTATTCAGTACCTTTGGTATCAGTAACAACCAGAGTTGGTATTAACTGATGACGAAATTGTTGTGAATTGCTTTCATTATTCAGTACCTTTGGTATCAGTAACAACTGGATGTTAGTTTTTGTTAGATTATCAGGAGGTTAGTGCTGAAATTACAATTAAAATTTGTTGTTGTTACAAACAGAAAAATCCTGTCGGAGGGCAGGATTTTTTTTCTAGTATAGATTCTAAAAAAGCTCAAGTTGTTGGTATGGGGTTTGAACTTCTGTCTCTTTCTTTCCTATAAACAGTTCCATTTTTCCGAATTGTTTATCTGTAACACACAAAATCCCTACCTGTCCGGTTGGAGGTAAAAAACTCTTTACTCGTTTTATGTGTACTTCAGCATTCTCTCTACTGGCACAATGTCTTAGGTAAATTGAAAATTGGAACATGGTAAATCCATCCTGAATAAGTTTCTTACGGAAGATATTGTAATTTTTTGTATCCTTCTTCGTATCAGTTGGCAAGTCAAAAAAAACCAAAATCCACATAATTCTATATTCACTAAACCGTTCCATAACCAAACTACTCGAAAGAGGGATACTTTACTCTTCGAAGGCTCCCCTCATAACACTTATAAAGTGATGCGGATGTTTGTCCCACAGCCACCATTAAAGGGCTTCTCTGATCATCAATAACAACATCGAGAACCGGAATATTGAGAAGCTTGAATTTTATATCCTGACTTAATTCATCAATATTTCTTTTCTCTGCAACGATGTCGCAAACCATTTTATCCACAAAGGGACGATAAGGCTCCATAATATCATCAGCAAGACAGTAAGCATTGTATTTATTACGATGATGAATGCCAAATGTTGGTAATAGACCACTTGCCACCAATGATCGGGCAACTACAGCTCGTAAAATCGCATATCCGTAATTAAGTAAGTTGTTCGGTGGAATTCCTTCGCGATGACGAGAAAAACCTTCTATTTCGTTAAACAGATTAGCCCAATAGTAAACAGCTGCTCTTGCTTCATAGTTGTCCGGGTCACCACTTTTCACATCATTGGCCCAAACTTTCATGTTGTCAATAATAGAATTGTTTTTATTTGATAAT
>JAQUIZ010000208.1 GCA_028683355.1 Fermentimonas sp. | reverse complement strand
AGGATAATAAAGGTGACATCTGGGACTCTGATTGGGTTGAATCTGATGAAATGCTGCTTATTGAGTATAAGGGCATTCCTCTGAAGTCTGATAAAACATACTACTGGAAAGTAGCAGTAAAAGATGAAAATGGTATTGAATCAAATTTCAGTGAAAATTCAACATGGAGTACCGGACTGTTTTCGCAGGATGAATGGTCTGCAAAATGGATTGGAACAGGAGAGTTTTACAACCCTGCTGAAGGTCCAAATAAAATGGAGGACCCATGGTTCAGAAAAAGCTTTAATCTATCTGAAAAACCTTCAAAAGCAACACTTTTTGTAGCATCTGTAGGTTTCCATGAAGTTTATGTAAACGGCCAGAGGATTGGAGAGCATGTACTCGCTCCGGCTGTAACAGATCACACCAAACGAGCCCGTTATATAGCTTATGATATTGCACCTGAACTCACTGAAGGTGAAAATGTAATTTCTCTATGGCTTGGTACTGCCTGGTCAATATTCGCACCTTATGCAACTGATGATAAACCTCGTGCACCTATAGTAATTGCTCAGACTGATATTTATAATGGAAAAGGAGAAGTTATTGAAAGAATAATTACTGATGAAAGCTGGAAAACACATCCTAGTCCAAACAAACTTATTGGCAACTGGGGTTTCGGTGTAGGTGGTTACGGAGGAGAAATTTGGGATGCTAACAAGGAAATAGAAGGTTGGAATTTAGTGAACTTCAACGATGAAGACTGGAAGAATTCAACTATTTTAAATCCTTCACTAAAGCTATCTGCTCAGCAAGTTGAACCAAACAGGTTAATAGATGAGATCATTCCTATTGATATTGAACAAAGAGCTGATGGATCATATCGTGTGGATATGGGAGTTAATTTTGCAGGGTGGACAGATATTCACGTAAAAGGTAACCCTGGTGATACCATTCATTTTCTATTCTCTGAAAGAGAGCAGGCAGACATGACATTCGCACTTCATAGTGCTTATGTAATAAATAATTCAGGTGAAGGAGTTTTCCAAAATCGATTTAATTATATGTCAGGTCGCTGGATTACTATTAAGGGTGTAACTTCAGCCCCTTTAAAAGAGGACATTAAAGGCTGGATGGTGCGTACGGATTATGCTGATGCAACAAAATTTGAAAGCTCAGATTCGCTGCAAAACTGGATATATAACACAGTTAAATGGACTTTCGAAAATCTCTCATTGGGTGGATTTGTTGTCGATTGTCCTCAACGAGAAAGGTTTGGATACGGCGGTGATGCACATGCTACATCGGAAACCGGACTTCTCAATTACAAGCTGGGTGCATTTTATACCAAATGGCTTGAAGACTGGCGTGATGTACAGGGAACAGAACCAATGGTGGGCAATATGAATGATCCGGAGTGGGCAAGAAAACAGGAAGGAAGTGGAAGAATATTTGGTGGAGGTATTATGCCTCAGACTGCTCCAACCTATCATGGCGGAGGCGGACCTGCCTGGGGCGGAATTGTTGTAACACTTCCCTGGTTTATGTATCAATACCAAGGCGATATAAGAGCTTTGGAGGAAAATTTTGAAATGATTAAGGGCTGGCTTTCTTTCCTGGACACTCATGTAGAAAACAATATGCTGAAAAGATATGGAGGCAGATGGGACTTTCTGGGAGACTGGCTATGGCCGGGTGCTAATGCTGCCGGAATGAATAACTATTCAGATGAAAACCTGTTTTTCAATAATTGTTACTGGGTCTATAATCTTAAAACTGCAGTTCAAATAGCAAAAATAATAGGGAAAGAGTCTGAAGCTGAACTTTGGTCAGATAAAGCGCAAAAAGCAAGTTATGCTATCCATGCTAAATATTATCTTCCGGAAGAGAAAAACTATTCCGACATGTCGATGAGAAGTTTAACAGCCGCTCTATATGGTGATATTATGCCAGAGGAACTCAGACCTGAAATAATGAAAAGTCTAGAGAATGAAATTCTTATAAATAAAAACGGACATATTGATGTTGGTATAACAGGTGGTGCAATGCTATTTAAGGTACTTCGTGAAGAAGGCCGTGACGATCTTATCTACTCAATGACATCGCAAACTACTTACCCAAGCTGGGGACTTATGAAGGAGAGTGGCGCAACTACAATTTGGGAAAGTTGGGAGAAGGATTTAGGAGGGCATTCATTATTGCATAGTTCTTACTTATACCCTGGTGCATGGTATGTTGACGGTGTTGCCGGTATTAGACAGGATAAAGATTCTCCCGGATATAAAAAGTTTATCGTTAGGGTACCAAAACTTTCTGAAACTCAGTTATCATGGGCAAAAGCTGAATTTGACTCTCCTTCAGGTTTAATAAAATCACATTGGAATCGTGAAGGTTCGTCTCTTACGCTTAATATTACTGTGCCGGCTAACTGTAGTGCAACAGTATGGTTTCCAGAGGAAGACGGAGCGAATATTACTGAGAATTCCGGACTGGCTAAAATGACAGGTAATCAGGAAGGATATCAATTATTTGAAGTTCCGGCCGGCAATTATACTTTTTCTAATTAACCAATCTTTTTAAACAATTTAATCAGAAAACAAACATGATGAAAAACAAGAAAACATTCACAGAACTCTTAGTTGTTTTGACAATTTGCATTATTGGATTGACAGGATGTGAAAATAAAGAAGTAAAGCTTACATCACTTAAAGTTGAAATGCAAGAAAATCCTGTAGGAATCAGAACTACTGCACCACGGTTTTCATGGCAGTTAACGTCCCTGAAACCTGATTTGCAACAACAATCATATCAGATACAAGTTGCACAGTCAGAAAATGATTTAACCAGTGAAAAAAACCTTTTATGGGATTCAGGTATTGTAGATGATGACAATACAATATTAATACCTTATAAAGGTGAAGAGCTTAACTCACGTGGAAAATATTACTGGCGTTTGAAAGTGATTACTAATCATGGTGAAACAGGCTGGAGTGAGATAAATAGTTGGTCGATGGCACTGTTAAATGATTCTGACTGGAAAGCAAAATGGATTGGTGAAGACAGTATGTCTAATTCAGGCGAAACTGATAAAACCAACACCCGCCTTGCTGCACGATATCTCAGAAAACCTTTTGATGTTAAGGATGATATCGAACGAGCTGTTCTTTATATTTCAGGACAGGGATTGTATGAAGCATTCATAAACGGAGAAAAGGTTTCTGATGACGTATTGGCACCAACGGTTTCATGGTATCCTGACAGAGTTTATTACAATGTATATGATGTAACCTCTCTCATAACAGGAAATTCAAACTTATTAGGAGTAATCTTAGGTAATGGAAGATACTTTGGAATGAGGGAATCCTGGAATCAGATGTTTGGTCTTCCTCGTCTTTTAGCACAACTTGAAGTTGAATATAGTGATGGCTCAACAGATTTGATAATAACTGATGAAACGTGGAAAGTTACTTCTAAAGGACCAATTATAGCAAATAACGAGTTTGATGGTGAGGAATATGATGCACGTTTAGAAATTAATGACTGGAATCTTGCAGATTTTAATGACTCTGAGTGGAAAAGTGCAGATATAATGGAAGCACCCGGTGGTGTAATTACAGCACAACCAAACCCAAATATACAGGTACA
>JAQUIZ010000207.1 GCA_028683355.1 Fermentimonas sp. | reverse complement strand
CAAATGAAGTAAATCACTGAAATACAGGTGCTTTTTGTTGATTTTTGTCCACAAATCTGAAAATCAGTGATAACAGTTCTGGAAGGCTAAAATATTGTGACAGTGTATTTTGGATTTTCGAGATGGGTTTAATCATCGGGGGCACGGGGACTATTACTCTGTGACAGACAACGCACTTAAACCATTGATTGGCAATAGTTTAAGAGTTTGTTGATTGTGTATGTTGTTTGTTTGCAGTGGGTTAACTGTTTTTTGGGGATTGACCCCAGCTTGACCTACAACTGGACACAACTTGACCCCAGCTTGACCTACAACTTAAAACTTTTTTTCACATTCATAAATCACTGTGTAACAAGCATTTAGCTATATAAATTGTCCATCTGAACGGATATAAGTAAAGATTTCTCTTGACAAGGATATAGCTATAGGTTAACTTGTCTATGCATAGAGTGAAATGCCAGGACGGGGCAAAGAGAAAAGCCGCCCGGGGGCTTGCCATAGTGCCTAAATCAAACTAAAAAAAAGAGAGGAATCCATGAAAAGCACAAGCACAAAGTCAAGGAAAATGCTCGTCAAGCTCGTTGACGGTCAAGGTCACATCTTTAGCAAGATATTTAATATCGAATTGCCAAAGGAATTCAATCAATCCAATTTCAAGACTGAACGGATTGAAGTGGCTAAAGAATTTGTAAAGCCATATCCGGGTGCACTCGCTAAACTTGCAAGCAATCTTGTTTCCAGCCAAACAAGCGAGCTTGACAAAATAAAGATTCTTGCCGATAGCACTCTTGACGCCGAGATCAAAGTCCGATTTGCAAGTGATTACAATGCTTCTACTGCTAAACGGATTCATGCCTTTACTGCTTTGTATCCTAAAGCTAAAGCTTATCGTGCCGAGAAAGGATTGACGGATATAACCGTTGAAAAGTTCTTGCTTGACTTTTCACCAATTGACAGTAGTGGTGATAAATACAGCCCCTATCAGTATATCACCTTATCTGAAGACCAGAAAAGTCACAAGCTAAATGCAGTAAAGCTTATTGACCAAACAAGCGAGGCTATAGACAAGTAGCAATTCTTAAAACCTCACATAGGCCGTCAATCTTAACCGATTGACGGTTTTTCTTTTTCCTGCTATATTCCGGTGTTCCGGGCATTGAATATATCTCTACTGGACATCTCTACTATTCCGGGCATTGAATATATCTCTACTGGATTCCGGTATTTCATGTATTCCTTGCATGAGTTTTGTTTTTTATTCTTTATTCTATTTTCTCGTATTTATGGCAGTTTTTTTATTGCCATTTTATGAGATTTTATGAGAAAAAAATAAAAAATAAATAACAAAAAAAGGTGGCAGATTATGAGTAACATTCTTACTAACATTATGGCTCAAAAAATGAAGCCATATCTTGCCGATGGAAGTGTAGAATATTATCAAATCAATGATAAATATTCTATGGAGTTAAAATACAATAGAAACAGGTTTATGTTTGAAACTACCATCGTGTGGCGTAACACAAAAAAGCCAATAAATGGGAATGAAGCATGGCGTAGAGGAATCCCGTCACCAAATCATGATTTTTATGATAAAGGTGAAGCTGAAAGATTTGTTGAAAACTACATAAAATTAACGAAACAGAAAGGAATATTCTAATGAAAATTAATAAAATTATGCCGTTTATCTTTGCCATAATCATGCAAATTATGGCGATTATGTTGTTTATGGATAACTACATATTTTTAGGGATTATGATTCAATTTATCGCCACAATTTTATCAATAGCTACAGGAATTTTTATGGAGGAATCATGATTAGCATAATATTTGCTTATATCCTTGCTGGATTATTCATTGGATTATTCTGGCTTCCAGTTATATTTGGCTGGATAAAATCAATAAAGAAACTAATTTCATGGAGGAAATCATGAAAAAAATACAAGAAAAACCTATGTCGCCCAGAGCAAAACAATTATATCTCAGAAAACTGGACAGGGAATGCCCAGATTTTGGATTTTATGATGCCTACCAATGGTATCAAAGAAGGAAGAACATAAATCACCATAGAAGCATGGATAAAAACAGAAAAGAAAAGCTTCTTTGTGAAATTTTCAAAATAGAGAACCCAGATGCCATTGAGGGTTATGAAAACGTCCTTGGGTATCATTAATTAGACCCCACACAGAACACACCAAAACAGGCAGGGAGAAATTATGCCAAAAAAATCCCTGCCTTTTTGGTGAAATTATGCCATAATTCAGCTTTTGTTAATTCATGAGAGCTAAATTATGAAATAAAATGCTAAATGGAAGCAGTAAAAGTCCATTGATGGCTTACCAAAGTGCCTAAAATAAGGAGAAAAACATGAAAAGAGCCGAAATAAGAGCTACAATCAAAAATCTTGGGATTGATTGGGAAAAATTCCAAGAACAATACCTAAATGGGCGAGATATCTTTAGTGTTGGTGGGCATACTTTTGTCCATGAAGCATCCATCATGAAAATCCTGTTGGCAAACATAAAAAATAATCCTAAACTTGGCGGTTATTTTAGGTACTGCCAAGAAGACATTCCAAAAATTGCAGACATTGATATTTCTAAAATGTCTGACGAAGAAGTATGGAGGCTTGTTGTTAATACTCCTTATGAAGGAGATTTGAAATACCTTGCCCAAGAAGGGTTTCATTATGGCATGCCAAGCTTTTTGTTTGGCAAAGAACTGCCACAAATGGCGGGGGAATATATGATTTTTCGGGAGGAAAAATGAAAAAGATATATTTGAAGGAAATTCCAGAAAAAATCCTTCATAATTGCGGAGTGTTCATGTATGAGGGAAGGGAGTATTTATTGGTTTCATTTTTCTTCGATTATATTGAAGAAGATGGGACAATTGACCCCAATGGTGATTCATGGAAAATAGTTTTCCCAATTCATAGATTAAAAAATGGCAAAATTATAGCCATCACATCAAATCATGGATATAAATTCTCCGATGGAAGTCAATATATCCCAGAGGAGTTCACGGTATTTGATGAATTTGGCGAAATCATTAATTACTCTTTCATGGATTTTCTGAAAATTGAAAGAGATTCTGTTGTAATTGCTGGTTATCCTCCAGCCACAAAAATAAAACCAGCATTATCGCCAGAAAATTTACAAGTCTTGGGATTGTTGTCACATTATAGTGACATAGTTCTTGTCCCAATGCTTGTTATTGATGCCTTGGGTGAAAAAAGACCAAATTACAGGAATGTAGTTGGTCAAAACTCTACCCAAGAAACATCAAGACTACAACAAAATGAAAAAATTGTAGATATTTTCAATTGGGCTTACTAAAAGACCATTTCCGTGACATCACGAAATTGGTTGTTTATGTAAACTAATCAATAAACAAGAGAGGAAAATAATGAAACTTATTAAAAACATGAGACAATTCCTGAGTGATTTCAGGGATAATGACCCTGAATTTAGTGAAAAAATATTGGATGCGATAAGAGATTCTCTTTCCGATGAATCGATTGCTGTGTTATTTTGGAGATATAAGAATAAATTTTTGGCAACATATTACCCAGTTATGCCAGAAGCAATAAAAAAACTTGATAATCTTGATGGTTATGGATTTATAG
>JAQUIZ010000206.1 GCA_028683355.1 Fermentimonas sp. | reverse complement strand
ATAAATCTAACTATGCCATAAATGGTTATCGTAATGCCTCATAATGAAATACACCCACAATCCTGGAAAACGATGTCAATTTTTCAAGCACTTACGTGTAGGAAAGATTAGTTAATGAGTATTACTTCGATAGATGCAACTTCTTCTATGAATTCCAAGACCTGCCCAAGAAGGACATCGCCCAGTTATGCAGTGAGATCCTGGAGATCAAGTTCCATACGGATATTGTGGAATATGTCCACTTCCACTCCTGCGGTAATGTCCGCAAAGCTATGAAGCTTATCCGCTCAGTCGAAGAGATAGGCAGATACAAGAATCTTGAAATAGTCTCTCAAGCAGATCTGGATGATTGAGGTCAGAATGACGGACAAAGAACTCATCCTCAACTTCGTTAGCCAATATGATCGCCCTTTCAATACAGAATCTATCGCCCAGATGACCAATGTTAGCAGAGAAGCAATAGAAATGCTACTTCCCGAACTGCTTCAAAGCCAAGCAATCAAACAGATAGAAGATAGTCCTCCTATCTACGTCCGAGCCAATCGTTACCAAGCCAGGATCGGCTATCAGCACTACAAAGGCTGGACATTCAGCATAGCAGATGCCCACAGGCTACTGGATATCCTGGAACAAGGCAGATACAAGTCCATCCGAGAGATTGCCCAAGCTATCGGCAAATCCAGACAGTGGGTCTATATCTATCTGGAGGCACTGGCATCGATTGAAGTAATTGATCTAAGGAGCTTCATATATATGGTTATATCCCGCCAAAACGTGCCCAAAATCGGCAGAAAAGTCCAGAAAGGTATCCTGGGGCAACTCAGGAGTTTGAACAGAATTGGGTGTTATAGATTACTTAGCTAGAAATAATGCAATAATAGAGTTGCACATGATTCCTGATAAATGACTTCTCCACAAACAAATGTGATAGCTTTGCTGTAGATCGAAATCAGGATTAAGGATTATGGATTAAGCCAATCCCGATCCGGCCTGCAGATCAATCTTGCGTCAATGTAAGCCATATCCATTGTCAGAATTGTTGAAATCCTATAAATCTTCATAGAGACGTCTTTGTCGGCCACTAAGGCAAGATCAGCCTTGTTTTCATTAGTTAAACAAAGTGGAAGGAGTAGTTGGATTCTGCCGTTGTACCAATGTGGTATGGCAACTTTGTAGTTGCGTTTAATCTTCTCCCTCACTAGGTCTTTCTGACCATTCAAGGCCGTAATTGCTAAAGTCCTGTTCTCGCGTAATACTTCGGGAAGTCTCTCACTGTTGTTATCAATGATGTGGGCAGTGTTGATTTCAATATCATACGTAACATCAAAAACTAGATCGGTAGAGTCAGTGATATAGGTCGGAATTTCTGGGGTTTTACCGTAAGGCTTCAAATCCGATGAATAAGAATCCACAAATTTGTAGAAAGACCAATCTGGCTTATCATTTTCGGTAGCGTTCTTTGTCTTATAGAATAGTGCGAAAATGTCCTTCTCATTTTGGGTTTGAAGACCAGTATTAAAACAGGCATAATCAGGATCAGAAGAATAGCATACCTTCCCTTGTTCAAGAGCTCTTAAAAATGTGTAATTGAGGTAGTTGACTAGAATCGGGTAATTTCTACCTTCTTTTTGAAATTCCATATTGATAAAATCCCAAGTTTCGCTTTTTGCCATCTCTGATAGGTCTTTGTAAATGCACTCCCAAGATTGTCCTTCAGAAACCCAATATTGGGCAAAACACTCTCTGTTAGGTTGCTCCCTGTATAATCGAAATAGCGATTTGTAGTTCATGTAACATCCCCTTTCGTTTCTAATGATCCAATATTAGTCCTACAGCTCATTCTTTATCTCTCTGAACAGGCTTGTCTACATCCTGGCCGAGTTTTTGATCCTTATGTTCCATCTGAGCTGACAATAAGTTTGCTTTAAAAAACTCATATTGAAGGCTTCTTGTTGATTTTTCGTCGATAGAAGAACAGCTTTTGATATCTTCTTGTTTGTAGGAGGTTCTCAAGGAATAATTAACAAAGCTGCCAGCGTAAGAAGGACACATGTTTATCTCCTATACCTTAGTCCAACAACTATCAGTGCTGAAATTTGCATATGGATTGGCCGGATTATTAGTCTGAAAGGCTTTGCCTTTTTGGATAAAACAGTAGCCGTTATCTCCAGAACACTCCAAGATGCTTAATATCAAATCGTAGTTGTATTCTTGCTGCCCGTTTAATAGTTGAGTTAGTGGCATAAACGGGTTACTTAGGTTCAATTCATCATGAAAGTCATCGAAGACTGATTTAATCATCCGATATAGTTCTGGATCTGGTTTATCAATGTTAAGTTTTAGATGATCTCTCGCCTCAGCTCTATTAATCGTATAATCGTGGCTGCCAGATTCTGAACACAGAAAGTTTATCACGTTTGTTCTAACTTCAGAATCATTATAAGAAAGCGATAAAAGTCTATCTGCAATGCGTTTTATCTGGGAGTTTGTTTTGTATACTTGCCCCAGCACCAATGGATGGATTTTTTCGGCTAATTGCTCAATCAACTTAGCTTTGTGAACCTCATTAACGATTTGCTTTGAATCTAATAGTTGAAAATATGCATTTACCTGCTCTACAGATACGGGATATGGTTCTGGGATAAGCTGTGATATAGGGTTCAATGGACTGTTATAACTGGGATCAATGGGGCCTAGGGTTGCCTGCTTTGTCATGATAATCTTATCGGCACCTAAACAAATAATAGTTCCTGCACTGTGACAGTGAAAGGGAACGATAACTGTGAATCTATCGCAAAAACTTCTTATGAGGTTTACGATACTCCATGCTGCCATGATATCCCCACCCCTGGTATATAAGAATAGTGCGATATGTTCGGTTACCCCTATCTCATCTAGAAGCTTAACAAAAAACGGAAGTGCATCTCCGCTCAATTGTGATTGAGCATTTTGCCTGTCCCCAGTCACATACGTAATTATCCTGCATGCCAGTTTCTCTTCAATCTGCCTATAAATCTCTTTCCGAGCGGCAAAACTCATATCGATCTCCACTTAGTTATACTCAGAAATCCATGAAGTTAGGTGTTGTCAACTTCCTTTGTATCTCAATTTTTTCCATATAAAACGGAGCTAGATTCTCGTCAATCAAAAGTTTCGCATGACCATATGCTTGTGTTTCAAATAATACAACGCACAGCCTCTATGACCATCTCTTACACAGAGTCGAAATCAGTTTATCTAATTTCGTAGTTTCATAAGTATCTGGTATTCTGATACGAGTTACCACCACTTTGTGATTTCTCCATTGACAGAATAATCCTGCTCTTTATACTGGTTTTATTCCAATTTGATCCCATTTTGTATTGGTTCTGATGGGGTCTCCAGATACGATGGAATCTGGAAAGGAGTTTAATTATGGAAGACAGATGGCTTTCGGTTGACGAGATAAGCACTTATCTTGGGGTCACCAAGGATACTGTGTATAAATGGCTGAGTGAGAGAGATCTTCCGGCTCATAAGATCGGTAGGTTATGGAAGTTTAAAAAGGAGGATGTGGACCTGTGGGTAAAACAACAAGCCAAGTCAATCGGCAATCCCAAGAAGTGAAAGGCTACACCTTCGGGATCACCGCTGCAGCGCTGCTCTACCGCGATTCC
>JAQUIZ010000071.1 GCA_028683355.1 Fermentimonas sp. | reverse complement strand
AAGTTTCAAAATATAGATATATCTAAAGATGGGGTTTCCGATTATATTAAATGCAATATTCAGAACGATACAAAATCATACACTTTAATTAATGATCTTTCGCACGGTGGTTGGCGAAGTGAACAACGCTGGAGGTGCTTGAGAGTGGCACTACCATCTTTGAAGTGAAGGATGGACCGTATACTCCGTTGGGGGAAGGTGATATGATGTAGTGATAATTCTCCATATTAGTATGTAGATTCTCCATAATAAGATAATCGTAAGTGTAAATGTCTTAATATCAAATGAATGCCAAAGAGCAGTTATGAGAGTTCAATTCTCCATAAAATTTCATGAATTTGCAAATACATAGTTTAATAGTAAATAAATCATCTGTATTCAGACTGTCTTATGTTTAGTGTTCTTAAACATTATATCCACCAGGACTTTATGATAGATCTTGCTGAACTGCTTCCTTGAACAATGTAATCAGAAGTTCAGTGTGTGGATATAAAGGTTTGACCAAGAAGAGTGGTACTATAAGACCGGAATATCCATTTATATTTGCATTAATTGAAAACTTGTACTACATTTGTTATATCAACTTGAAAATTATCTACTTTTTTACTAAGTAGAATTTAGGATAATACACCCTCCAGGCTTGCAGAGATGCAGCACACTTGGGGGGTTTTCTCTTTTATTTTTAAATATAATGCCAAGCTAAAATGAGAACGTATACTAAGAAACCTCTAACTTACGAAGAGCAGTTGAGCCTGCTACAAGAGCGAGGTTTAATTATTAACGATATTATTTGTTGCTGTTTTATTACACATACACTTATTTCGTTTTAATTATATGAACGTATTGCCACCTAGCTACTTATCGTTTTGAAATGTAAGATATTATTTGTAATTATTTTTTCAAAAAAAGACTTAATATTGTAAAACTAATATATCTTTGAAAATTAATATAAAAACGATATAAGCTTGTAGGTCTGATAGTTTCCTCGTTTTTGATTTAAGTTAATACCAGACTAGGGAAACAGGGTGGGGCTTTTTTAAATCTGATGTTATGGAGTGGTATTTAAAAGTTTTACAGAATTATGTGAATTTTGATGGTCGTGCCCGAAGGAGAGAGTATTGGATTTTTGTTTTGTTCAATATTATTTTTCTATTTTGTGCAGTTTTAGCCGATAAAATATGTGACCTTTGTTTCGGTTATAAGGATTACGGTGTTTTTGCTGTTATATACAGTTTGTATGTGCTTATTCCTTCTGTGGCTGTTATTGTGAGAAGGCTTCATGATGTTGGCAAAAGCGGATTGATGATACTGGTTGGGATGATTCTGATTTTTGGCACTATTTGGCTTTTTATAGTTTTATCTACAGATGGTGAGCCTGGAAAAAATGAGTATGGACTTAATCCTAAAGAATAATAGATACTCTACTGTGATAAGGTGATGTGATGGAGTGAAGTTACTTAATTTGTATAGATTAAATTTTTTATGAAGAAAACTATTCAATTTGTTTGTTCATCATTAATTCTACTTTTCTTAATGATGGGATGTAGTCTAAAAAAATCGTTGGAACCGATTAAGTTTATGAGTTATAATATTCATATTGCAAGTCCTCCTTCTATTTTACCTGCATTCTCTTCAACCGATTTGCCGGCTGTAGCTGACGTTATAGCAAGAGAGAGTCCCGACTTTGTAGCGATGCAAGAGGTTGATAAATATACTGTCAGATCTGGCAAGGATTCGCATCAGGCTAAGGATATTGCAGAGCTCACTGGTATGTCATATCATTTTGCTGATGCTGTTGATCGTTCTGAGGGCGTTCAGGGTGTTGCGGTGTTATCTAAATATCCTATTTTGCAAGCTGATAGTTATAAATTGCCTACTCCCGAGACTTCTGATGGGGAGACTCGTTCGCTGGCTGTAATTCTTACTGAGGTTGAAAAAACTAAGGTGGTTTTTATGTCGGTTCATCTAGATCATAGATCTGACGTAGACAGGCAATATCAAGTTGAGCAGATACTTGAATATACTAAAAAGTATGATGAGTATCCAATTATTTTTGGTGGTGATTTTAATATGAAGCCTGATAATGAGGTGTTTAAAATAGTTGAAAAGCAGTTTATGATGGTGACAAACAATCATCCTTTAACTTTTCCTGAAACTAACCCTAGGACTACTATAGATTTTATACTTCTAAACAAAAAAGCAATGGAGGTGTTTGAGGTTGTTGATTACTACACTGTTGATGAGCAATATGCTTCTGATCATTTACCTCTGGTTTTGGAGCTTAGATTTAAGAAATAATAATTTTACAACTCAAATATACCCACAAATAGTATTGAACACGATTGTAATGATCGTGTTTTTTGTGATATAAGTATGATGGGGTGTTGTTATTCAAAATATTTGCTAATTTTGTAAGATTCTTATTTTTACTATTACTATGGGTAATCGTGCAAGATGGTTACTAAAATACTCCTGAAAACTCCAAATAGTCTCTGAATATTTTATAAGTTTTTGAAGGTTTTAGTCTAATAATTTGAAGGTTTTAGTAGAACAGTTTGAAAGTTTTTTAGTCTAATAATTTAAAGTTTTAGTCTAGCAGTTTGATTGGTTTTAGTCTAATAAATTGAGGAAATTTAGAATAAGCAGAGAGATAGTTGAAAGATTACAAAGAAAAAATGAATAAGGCTGAAATAGTTTTTGACGACTTGTTTAAGAGGGTTGCTTTTGACGACAATGAGCAGGCTTTTAAGGTTTTGTTTGTTGAGTTTTACCCTTCGCTGTGCGTGTTTGCCATGCGGTTTGTTGATGGGGAGGAGGCTGCCAGGGATATTGTTCAGGATGTTTTCTTTAATGTCTGGAAGGGTCGTAAAAGCATGTTTGTAACATCGTCTTTCCGCAATTTTTTAATTACTTCGGTTCGTAACCAATGTGTTGATTATCTTAGGAGGCAGAAGCTGGAGCATCAGTTTATGGAGAAGGGTAGGTTAACCGGCATTCAAACTTCTCCCGAAGAGATGTATACCTTAAAAGAATTGGAGGTTGTTCTTAATAGAGCGTTAGCAAAGTTGCCTGATAATGTGCGTGAGGCGTTTGAAATGAACAGGTTTAAAGGGATGACTTACAATGCAATTGCCGAGGAGATGGAGGTGTCGCCAAAAACTATTGAGGCGTATATGAGTAAGGCGTTGAAGATTTTACGTGTTAAGTTGAGTGATTATTTGCCTCTGTTGATTCTGTTTTTGTAGCTGTTGCTTTTTGCCTTAAATTGTTAAAATTATAATTATACCTAAAATATTTACTTTTTTTATAGGGTAAACCACAAGTTGTTCGTCTAGTATATAAATGTCAAGATAATATAATGATTGAAAAGGAGAATATCGACTATTTAAATTCGCTGCTGGAAAGCTACGAGAAACAAAAATCTATTGATACTGAAACCGGTTGGGAGCAATTGCGCAAACGTATTAGTGTTGATAGGAACAGGCGTAAATTATTTAGCTTGATTAGAAACAGTGCCGCTATTCTTCTTCCTCTGTTTTTGGCTTTTCAGTATCTGTTGTATCCCATTTTAAATGAGAGTAGAGCTCCGCATGAAATAATAACTGTTACTTCTGCACCGGGGATGGTAATAAAGACTGTTTTGCCCGATGGTAGTGAGGTTTGGCTTAACGCATTGAGCATGCTTACTTATCCGCAACGTTTTACTGAGAAGAATCGCACGGTGCAGCTATCGGGAGAGGCTTATTTTAAGGTGGTTTCGGATAAAAAGCATCGTTTTCTGGTAAAGACTCCTCATGAAATGGTTGTTAGTGCATATGGCACCGAGTTTAACGTGAATGCGTATGATAGGGAGGCTAATTATGAGGTTACACTGGCAAGCGGTAATGTAGAGGTTTTTTCTAGTATCGGCTCGGAAGCTATTGAGCCATTGGGGGTAAATGAGAAGGCTGTGGTTGACCTCTCTACGGGTGATATTAATGTTGTGATGGCTGATACTTATGTTGAAACGGCCTGGAAAGATGGGAAGATGGTGTTTCGCCGCGAGAAACTGGATAAGATTGCTACAAAATTATCGCGTAAATTTGGTGTTGATATTCGTCTTGAGGGCGATAAGCTTAGGGAGTATGAATATACTGCCACGTTTACCAACGAAACGCTTGAGGATATTCTGGATCTGTTGAAACGTTCGGCTCCTATTACTTATTCTATATCAAACCAAAGACAGCTTAATAATGATACTTACTCACGAAAAGAAGTGACTATTAAATCGAAATAATATTGAATGTTTAAAATTAAAAATTGAATGCCTATGAGAATGTAATTATCAAAAAGCACACAAAAAACGGGAGAAATTATTATCCCTCCCGCCCATGATTTAGATTGTCATAACGGAAAATCTCACCTCACCGTCAGGCAATCGATTACTAAACCAATAAATGAATTTAATAACAATGTAAAAGTATGAATAATAAAACAATCAACCAAAAAGCACAATTTTTTTATGCTTTATTTCAAAAAATACCAATTGCTATGAGAATGACACTCTTACTACTCTTTGTGCTCACTTTTCAATTGCAAGCAGAGCATATATATTCTCAGGATGCTAAGATTTCGTTATCCATGAGAAATTCTACCGTCGAAAAGGTTCTGCAAACTATAGAGGAAAAGTCGGATTATTACTTTTTGTACAACAACAGGTTGATCAATGTTGACCGTAAAGTGGACGTTAGGGTAAGAAATGTGGCTATCTCAGAGGTCTTGGATAAGCTTTTTGAATCGGAAAATGTGCACTATGAAGTAAAAGAGTCACAAATAATACTTTCTCCCATGGAGATGTACAGTGAGTTAAAAGCTGCTATAGCAGATGCTCAACAACAAAAGAAAACTATAACAGGTATTGTTGTTGATGAAGCAGGGATACCTATTATAGGTGCTAATATCATTGAAACAGGAACAAGTAATGGAACAGTGACTGATATTGATGGTAAGTTTACCTTATCTGTTGAGAATAATGCTAATATTCACATTACTTATATTGGTTATTTGGAACAAGATATTAGTACGGAAGGTAGAACAAGTTTTAATATTACATTACAAGAAAATATGAAAGCTTTGGATGAGTTAGTAGTTGTTGGTTATGGTGTGCAACAAAAAGCCACAATCACTGGTGCTATTTCATCTGTTGATGGAGAGTCGTTATCGAATTCGGGTGCTTTAAATGTTAGTAATTCAATTGCAGGTAGAATTCCAGGGGTCATAGTTAATAATCGTTCGGGCGAACCTGGATCGGATTGGTCAAATATTTTTATACGAGGTAAGGGTACACTTAATGATAATTCACCGTTGATTGTAATAGATGGTGTAGCAAATAGAAATGGAATGGAACGTATCAATCCAAATGATATCGAATCTATTTCTGTTTTGAAAGATGCTTCGGCTGCTATTTACGGTGCACAGGCAGCTAATGGTGTAATACTAGTAACTACAAAAGCAGGGATACTATCTAAACCCACTATAGAATATAATGGTTCAATAAGCTTGTCACAACATACTCGTACTCCTAATTTGTTAAATGCTTATGATTGGATGGTCTATGACGATGAAATTAAAGGTCATATGAATCAAACCAAATTATGGTCTAATATAAAAGAAGGCTATAAAGATGGTTCGATTAATAAAAATAAATATGGTGATACAGATTGGATGAATGTAATGTTCAGAAATTTTGCACCTCAAACCAGACATTCATTATCTCTACGTGGTGGTAGTGAAAATGTAAGCTATTATGCATCTGGAGATTTTACATACCAGGAACCACTGTACAGAAATACAGTATACAATTTTAAAACAAATCAGGTTAGAATTAATATAGACGCTAAAGTTACAGAAAGTCTGTCGGTTGGTGTTAATGCTTCTGGACGTAATGAGAATAGATATCAAAGTCCAATTTCTTCGGGAACTATGTTCTGGGAAGCTTTTATGGCGTATCCATATCTTTATGACTACTATCCTAATGGTTTACCAGGACCAGGAATAGCATGGGGTAATAACCTAGCTATACTTGCATCTGGTAAAGAAATTGGTTACAGCAATATTGAAGATTTTTTTCTTGATACAAAATTTGATTTCAAGCTCGATTTAGGTACGCTTGTAGAAGGACTTACTCTTTCGGGTTATGCAGCTTTTGATCCGTATTTCAGAAATCAAAAAATATTCAATGATGTTTGGGACACTTATAATTATAACGAAATTAGTGATGAATACATAAAACAAACTACAAATAGTGTAAGTAACATTATTACTTTAAATCAATCTAACAATAAGACCATATCATCTACTTACAATATTAAATTAGATTTTTCTCGCCAATTTGACAAGCAGAAATTTAGTGGATTTATTGCTTATGAACAAAACAAGAGAAGTGGTGAGTATTTTGATGCATGGAGAGGTTATTTTCTAAGTAATCAGTTTGATTTCTTGAACATGGGTGGTGATAAAGACAAAACTAATAGTGGATATGGTTTTGTTAATGCTAGACAGAATATTTTTGGTCGTTTGAATTACGATTATTTAAGTAAATACATGCTGGAATTTACTCTTAGGCATGATGGCTCAATGAACTTTGCAAATGATAAGCGATGGGGTACATTCCCTGGCTTATCGGCTGGTTGGAGATTAAGTGAAGAGAACTTTATGAGTTCTACTAATTGGGTAGACGATTTAAAAATAAGAGCATCTTGGGGTAAACTGGGTAACGATAGAGTATCTCAATTCCAGTATTTGAGCACTTTTAACATGGGTAATGGTGCAATTTTAGGAGAATCGGCAGCTTTGAACAAAGGTTTTTCTCCTGGACGTATAGGTAATCCATCTATAACGTGGGAAAAAGTGGATACTAAAAATATTGGTTTCGAAGGAGTGTTATTTAATCAGTCTTTAAGTTTTTCAGTTGAATACTTTAAGCAGAACAGAAAGGATATTCTTACAAAGAAAATGGCTTCTATTCCCTCTTATACAGGTTTAACACTTCCTGATCAGAATATTGGTGAAGTTACTAATCAAGGAATTGAATTTGTGGTTAACTATAATCAGAAAGTAGATGATTTTAAATATTATGTTGGCGCAAATTTAACTTATGCAAAAAATAAGATAGTTTTCTTTGATGAAGCTGCTAACACAACTGAATGGCAGAGGAGAACTGGATACCCCATCGACTCATGGTTGATGTATAAGACTGATGGGATATATCAATCTATGGAAGAAATTGATTCTACACCACATTTCCCCGGTTCAAGGCCTGGTGATATAAAATATGTTGATGTCGATGGTGACGGAAGTATTACAAGTAATGATCAGGTTAGAGATTTTATTAGCAATATACCTCAAATAGTTTTTGGTTTGAACATGGGTGCATCATGGAGAAACTTTGACTTAGACGTACTATGGAGTGGTCAAGCAAAAGTTAAACAAATGATTATTCCGATTTCGTATAATACTTATCAAGAGCTATTTGATAATAGGTGGGTTTCGGCCGAATTAACTCCTAATGCAAAATATCCACGTGCATTTAACAAGGATGATGGAATGAATACCAGATATTCTGATTTCTGGCTTTATGATGCATCATTTATTCGTTTAAAAAACGTAGTGTTATCATATACATTGCCACAAAAAATGACGAATAAAGATAAAGTAAGTGCTTTTAGGATATTCCTGAAAGGTGATAATTTATTCACTATAGATAAAATTAAATTTTTAGATCCTGAGACTAGTTCGGTAAATGCGGGTCATTACTATCCTCAACAAAGAACTTATACTCTTGGTGTTAATATTAGTTTTTAATTACTTTAAAGTATTTAGTATGAAAAATATAACAAATAAAATATTTGTCTTAATTATAGTAATATCAAGTTTATTCGCATCTTGTGAATTCTTGGAAATTGAGCCACTAGACTCATATACAGAGAATAGTATTTTTTCTGACCTTGCATTGGCAGAAGCATATGTTACTAGAAATTACATATTACCAGTTAATGGTTTTAATAGTACGGCACTTCGATTTGTTTCTGATGAGTCTCACAATAATTTTAACTGGGGTGGTGCATGGACTATCTCAAGAGGTCAGATGACTCCTGATCAATTTGGGAGTTTTGGAATTTGGAACTCATACTATGGTTATATAAGAGCATGTAACGTGTTTTTTAATAGCGTAGATAAATTGCCGGGAAGTGAGGATGAGAAAAATAGGCTAATTGGTGAAATGACATTCTTTAGGGCTTATTATTATATGGAACTAATAAATAGATATGGCGGTGTACCTCTGATCACAACTACATTTGAATTGGACGATGAAGACATGATGATTCCTAGAGATAGCTATGATGCGTGTATTGATTTTGTTGTGTCGGAATTTACTAAAGCTGCAACATTGCTTCCAGAAAGATGGACGGGCAGCAATTTTGGTCGAGCAACCAAAGGTGCAGCTTTAGCAATGAAGTCGAGAGTTCTACTTTATGCAGCAAGTCCATTATGGAACGCAACTAATAATACATCGAAGTGGCAAGCTGCTGCAGATGCTGCTAAAGAGGTTATGAATTTGAATATCTATCAATTGGATAGTGATTATAAGGGTTTATTTATTAATAATAATAGTCCTGAAATTATCTTTCAGAGATTATACACAAATGAATATTCAAATAATTATGATTGGCAAAATACTCCTAATGGTTGGACTGGATATTCTGCAACTTGTGTTTCTCAATCTATGGTAGATAGTTACGAAATGGCAGATGGATCTATGCCCGATGCATCTATGTATTCTGAGGTAACTAGCAATCCTTGGGCTGGCAGAGAGCCTCGTTTTTATGCGTCTATTGTTAGTGATGGTCAAATATTCAGAGATGATGAAGTTGAGTTTTGGATTAACGAAGATGGTAAAACAGGTGGAAAAGATAGTGAATTTGGTACTGATAACTGGAATCACTCTAAAACTCATTATACTATTCGCAAATTTATGGATGAGTCACTAAAAGCACCTTGGAAAGATAAAGGCAGTCAGCCATGGATATACTCACGATATGCAGAAATATTGCTAAATTATGCTGAAGCTATGTTTCATGTGGGGGATGAGGTAGAGGCTAGAAAGTATATCAACCTAATAAGAGAAAGAGCTAGAAATGGAGCAAATGATGTTTTACCTGATATTACTGCAAGTGGTGATGAATTGTTGAAAGCAATACAACATGAACGTAAAATTGAGTTGGCTTTTGAAGAACATCGTTTCTTTGATGTACGTAGATGGAAGATTGCCGAAATAACTGATAATATTGATGTGCACGGTATTAAAATAGTTAAGAAGGCTAATGGTACCAAATCATATACTATTGTTAAAGTAGACGATAGAGCTTTCACTTCGCCAGATCATTATTTATTTCCAATACCTAATGATGAAATCAGGAAAAATAACTTGTTAGAACAAAATCCTGGTTATGACAAGATTCAATAAGTTGTAAGATAAATAGTAATAATATGGCTCATTTTAATTTTGATGAAGATTGAGTGTGTACGATATAAATCAATTTAAAATGAGCCTTTATTTTTAATTATATGAATAAAAGTATTTTAATATATATATGTGTTTTTAATTGCATAGTTGCATTAGCGAAAGAACCGGAGCTTATTTTTTCGTCATCTGTAAGGGAACTAAATGAGGCTTTTAATTGGTCTAAAAAAACTGCTCTTAGCTTTGCTCATGATGGTACTGATCCAGTTGGACTTTGGTATGAAGCTGCACTACCTAACAGAGAGGCTTTTTGCATGAGGGATATTGCTCATCAGAGTATTGGAGGTGAGATATTGCGACTTTCTGATCATAATTATAATATGTTGATAAAGTTTGCTGAGAATATTTCTGCTTCTAAAGATTGGTGTACATTTTGGGAAATAAATAGGTACAACTTGCCAGCACCTGTAGATTATGTTAATGATGAGCAGTTTTGGTATAATTTGCCTGCTAATTTTGATGTAGTTCAGGCTTGTTACAGGTTGTATGAATGGACTGGTGATAAAGAGTATTTATATAATCCGGTTCTTGTAAACTTTTATGAGAAAACATTGAATGAACATGTAAAAGCATGGAAATTGGAGCCGGACAATTTGATGATCAGACCCACACACTTGAACACAAAACTACCGTTTAGTGATGACACAAAGTTTAACCGAGCCAGAGGTATCCCCTCTTATATAGAAAGCGAATCGGGATTTAGTTTGGCAGGCGATTTGGTAGCTTCTATTTATGCTGCTTTTAATGCATATAGTGAAGTGTTGACTATAAAAGGAGATACAGAAAGAGCCGAGTCTTTTAAGAATAAAGCGCAAGAATATAAGTCGTTAATTAATGATAAATTTTGGAATAGTAAAGAACTTCATTTCAATTTATTCTGGTCGTCAGTTGAGGGTAGTTTCATAAGGAATGATATTCCTATGGCAGGTGAAACTTATTATGTTTGGTTTGATGCATTAGATACGCCGGCAAAATCGCAAATAACAATTGATAGAATATTGGAAGCTGAGAATAATGTTGAGAATTTATCTCACTTACCTTTGTTATTATACAAATATGGTATGCCTGAGAAAGCTTATGAGATGATTTATGTTTTAAGGAGTCATAGAAGAAACGAGTATCCAGAGGTGTCTTACGGCATGATTGAAGGAATAACAGGTGGTTTGATGGGAATTCAGCCTAAAGCTTCTATGAATCTGATTCAGACATTGCCCCAATTGGCTTCTGATGAACAATGGGCAGAAATGTCGAATTTGTTTGTTATCAATTCCCTAGTAGATATTAGACATGAAGGAAATCATAAATCGATATTTGTAAACAATAGTGAGAAGGTTTTAAAATGGAGAGCATCTTTTTACGGAGAATATGATAAAATATATTTAAATGGAAAAGAGTATTCTCCTAAATATGGAGTTGATATTATGGGTAATATTTACTCTTATATAGATGTTGAAGTTAAGCAGAGAGAAAAACAAGTTTGTAATATTTAAATCAATACACAATGCAATACATTGGTAGTTATTTGCTCTATACGTATTTGCAAAATCTAAGTTATTAATCTTATGAAAAAAATTATAGTAATACTTTCTTGTATATTCATTGTATATACTGGATTAGCGAATAGTAATCAAAAACAAAATCGTTGGGAGATTAACAAAACGGGAGGCATAACATGGAATATCGATTCACGTATTGCTCATTACGACCATATTGAGATGAGCGGTGAGCAAATTTCGGTTGTTCTTAGGTATGGTGTTAACGAGAGCGGGGCTTTTGTTTTGGAAAGAAGCTTTGTTTGGCCTATGCTGCGAACAATACCTAATAACACTCATGCCAGTCTTATGAGACGCTTTGGGTGGGATATTATTAGTGATATGGTTACTGTAAATACAAGAAGAATTAATCAAGAGAAAGTAAAGAGTATTACTCTTGATGGTATTATGATTGTTGAGAGTGATTTAACTGCTCACCATAACGGGAAATTGCAACTTACAAGATATATGTTTCCATCAACTACAGAAGCGGCTTATGTTGAAAAGTATGTACTGAAAAATGTGGGTGAACGAGAAGTTTTGGTTGAGGTCCCGAATGCTAATTCGGAAATTATAACAGATCCTGAAAAAGGAGTAGATGGTAAATATATACTAGAAGCAAATATCTCTGGTATGGCTGGCAAATCAATTGAAGTAGGGGATTCTGTAATTTTCTATGCTGATTTCAAGGCATACAAAAATAATAAATCAAAACAAACTATAGATGTTGAGAAAGAACTGCTTAAAAGAAAAGATTTAATATCGGGTTTACAAGACAACTTGGTTCTAGAAACGCCAGATTCTGTAATAAATACAATGTTCTCTTTCGCAAAAATTCGGGGATCTGAAAGTATTTATAAAACTAAAGGAGGATATTTGCATGGACCTGGGGGTGAGTCGTATTATGCCGCTATTTGGGCAAATGACCAAGCAGAGTATATCAATCCTTTTTTTCCTTTCTTAGGATATGATATAGGTAATCAATCTGCATATAATTCATTTAAACACTTTGCGCGTTTTATGAACGACGAATATAAACCCATGCCTAGTTCTATTATTGCAGAAGGATTGGATATATGGGATGGTGCTGGAGATCGTGGTGATGGTGCTATGATAGCTTATGGTTTAGCCCGTTATGCTCTGGCAAGGGGAAATAAACAGGAAGCAATGGAATTATGGCCTTTGTTAGAATGGTGTCTGGAGTACTGCAGGAGAAATTTGAATGAGTATGGTGTTGTAACTTCTGATTCTGATGAACTAGAGAACCGCTTTCCTTCGGGAGATGCCAACCTAACAACTTCGTCATTGTATTATGATGCTTTACTTTCGGCAACGTATCTTGGTAAGGATCTAGGTAAACCTGCTTCTCAGATAAGGCAGTATAATAATCAGGCAAAGGAGTTACGAAAAGCAATAGAAGATTATTTTGGAGCAACTGTAGAAGGTTTAGATACATACAAGTACTACAAAGAAAATGACGTACTTCGCTCTTGGATTTGTATTCCACTTACAGTTGGTATTTATGACAGAAAGGATGAAACTATTAAAGCACTATTTTCACCTCATCTTTGGACAGAAAATGGTTTGCTGACCCAAGCGGGTAGTGAAACGTTTTGGGATCGATCTACTTTGTACGCTTTGCGTGGAGTATTAGCAAGTGGTGAAACAGGAAAAGGTATGGAGTATCTTAAGCATTACTCAACACAAAGATTATTAGGAGAACATGTGCCGTATGCAATAGAAGCATGGCCAGAAGGTAATCAAAGACATTTATCTGCAGAGAGTGGACTCTACTGTCGTATTATAACAGAAGGATTATTTGGGATTCGGCCGATGGGTCTTAATTCATTTACATTAAAGCCAAGTTTACCTGAGGAATGGGACAAAATGAGTTTAAAAAAGATTAGAGCTTTTGGAAATAATTTTGATTTGGATATCATTAGAAAAGGGCAAAAAATTAAAATCAGCGTAATTGTTGACAATAAAATAGTATTGGAGAAATTCATCAATGAGGGGAAAGAAATCCTGATAGATTTGCCTTTCAAAAAATAGTATCCCTTATAATATATTTATATTAACCATATTAAATAATAATTCATGCAACATATGATTAAAACGAAGCTGTCCGCCATGATGTTCTTTCAATTCTTTATTCAAGGTTCATGGTATGTAACAATGGGGACATATTTAGGCAGGACACTTGAGTTCTCTGGTGTTCAGATTGGTCTTGCATATAGCACAGCAGCTATTGCGGCAATTATATCACCGGTAATAGTAGGTATGATTGCCGATCGGTTTTTCTCACCCAACAGAGTGCTGGCATTTCTTAATATAATAGGAGCTATATTGCTTTTTGCCTTAACCCGTATAGAAACGTTTACTTTGTTCTTCCCCGTGTTATTGCTTTACAGTATTTGTTTTATGCCGACTATGTCTCTGACCAACTCAATTTCATTTGCCAATTTGAGGGATACAGCTAAAGAGTTTTCTAAAATAAGGCTTTTTGGTTCGTTTGGGTGGATCTGTTCAGGGCTTGTAATAAGTGCATTGAAGATTGAGCCTTTCTCAACTCCTTTTCTAATTGGTGCCGGCATCTCTTTCTTGGCAGGTATTTATGCATTGACATTGCCATGTAATAAACCTGTAAGGAAAGCTGAGACGATTGGTATTCGACAAATATTAGGATTCGATGCTTTTAAACTAACAAAAGACAGATCTTTTCTAGTGTTGCTTGTCTTTTCTGCTCTAATATGCATACCACTTGCATTCTATGATTCTTTCACTAACCTTTTCATCACAGATGTAGGTATTACAAATGCGGCTGCCGCAATGAGTCTTGGACAGGTTGCGGAAGTTATTTTCTTATTCACTTTCCCGTACTTATTCCTAAAGTTAAGGTATAAGGGTAGTATTGTGGCTGCAATGGCTGCATGGATAGTGATGTATGGACTATTTACACTTGGTGCACAAACCGGTCAAAATGGTTTTATTTATGCAGTGTTGCCTCTTCACGGTTTCTGCTTCACTTTCTTTTTCGTTGCCGGACAGCTGTTTGTAGATGAAAAAGCTCCCGCATCTTTACGAAATTCAGCTCAGGGACTTATTGCTTTTGCAACTTATGGAGTGGGTAAGTATTTAGGAACTTTGGTTGCTGGTAATGTGGTAGACCTCTATTCGACAGAAAGTGGTTATAACTGGATATCTATATGGTTTGTACCATTTTTAATGGCTACAGTCTTCTTGTTGGGCTTCATATTCTTATTTAAAGAAAATATGAAGAAGAGCAGTGATGTAAAGTCGGCTTTAAATGAGACAATTTAGCGATAGATATAGCAATAAGTTATTTTAAATTTTAAATTCTATTACTTTAATACAAAAAGATTTAATAATGAAACAAAGAAAACTTAAAATGGGTATGATTGGCGGGGGTAGTGATGCTTTTATTGGAGCAATACACCGTCGCGCAGCCTTTATGGATAACTATATTGAATTAGTTTGCGGTTGCTTTAGCGTTAATCCTGAAATATCTAGAAGTTCAGGTAAAGAGTATTTCCTTCCTGAGCATAGAATTTATGATAACTATCATGAAATGTTTGAAAAGGAGATGAGCCTACCTGCAGAGGAAAGAATGGATTTTGTAACAATTGTTACACCAAATAAATGGCACTTCGAACCGGCTATGATGGCATTGGAAAGGGGATTTCACGTAGTTATTGATAAGCCTATGACTTTTTCACTGGACGAAGCCCTGAAATTGAAAGATAAAGTTGAAGATACGGGACTGATTCTGGCTCTGACCCACGTTTATTCAGGCTACCCAGCAGTTAAAGAAGCAAAAGCAAGAATCGCGCGAGGTGATCTGGGTAAACTGCGTAAAGTATATGTGGAGTATACGCAGGGATGGCTGACGCAACGCATAGAGTTGCAGGGAGGTAATAATGCAGGTTGGAGGACCAATCCGAAGACTTCTGGTAAGGCCGGTTGTATGGGCGATATTGGAACCCATGCATGGCACCTTGCAGAGTATGTTACCGGTTTGAGGGTTCTGGAAGTGTGTGCAGATTTGCAAACATATGTGGAAGGTCGTCAGGTTGATGACGACGGAGCATCATTGCTTAAGCTGCAAAATGGTGTTACAGGAGTACTTATGGCTACCCAAATCGCTACTGGCGAGGCGAACAACATCCGACTTCGTGTTTATGGTGATAAAGGAGGATTGGAATGGAGACAAATGGATTCAAACAGATTGATTCTGAGGTGGGGGGATAGACCGGTTGAAGAGTTATATATGGGAAACAACGAGTTCCTGAGTGACCTGGCCAAATGGAATACTAGAACACCTGCTGGTCA
>JAQUIZ010000205.1 GCA_028683355.1 Fermentimonas sp. | reverse complement strand
GCTGAACAAATCGTCAGCAAAATCGAGGAAGGACTTCAATGAGCCGAAAGATACTATTAATTGAACCAAATTATAGAAACAAATATCCTCCTATGGGTCTTATGAAACTAGCCACATACTACCGCCGAAGAGGCGACGATGTCAGATTTTTCAAGGGCGACCTGAAGGTTCTCGCAGCCGAGCTATTGTGCGAAGAATTCTTGTTGGAGGTCAAGGATCCAACACTGGGGAAGCATGTCCCGAAGCTGATTGAACATATAAAAACGGGAAAGTTCGCTCCACTTGACGCGATCCCCGGTTTTCGAAATAGTGATAAGGATTCACTTCTGAAGGAATACCGCCTCCGGTATCGCGACGGTAGGTTCCCTAATTTTGATGTCGTAGGAATTAGCACGCTTTTTACTTTCTACTGGCGGGTGACGATTGACACAATCAATTACGCCAAGAAGTTCTGCAAAAAAACTGGCAGGATGATAGTTGGTGGCATCACGGCAAGCATTCTACATGAAAGGTTGCTTGAGGAAACCGGAATCGAGCCACTTTGCGGATTATTGAACAGACCGGGTATGTTGGATGCAGATAGCGACGACATCATTGATGAGCTGCCTCTCGATTACTCCATCTTGGAAGAGATCGACTACAGATATCCAGCCGATAACGCATATCTGGCTTATATGACGCGCGGCTGCCCGCGCAAATGCGCCTTTTGCGCTGTTCCCCGACTTGAGCCGGAGTATAAGAACTACGTTGGGCTAAAAGAGCAAATCGGCAGGGCCACGCAACGATTTGGTCCTCAGAAGTATCTGCTCTTGATGGACAACAACGTCTTTGCCTCGAAGCATTTTGACAAAATAATTGACGAGATCAAAGAGTGTGGTTTTGAGCGCGGCGCAACGTACACTCCGGATAGTGAATACGATATTGCAATGAGGAACTTGCGCGAAGGATTTAATGTGCGGGCCTATACGAAGAAGCTCATCCGCCTCTATGATCGTATATCCGAAAAACTGCCGGAATCTGAACAGGCGCACTTTTATCTAAAGCGTGAAGAGAGTAACCTACTCTATGCAGAAGTGGCTACGCCGGAATCATTAATCGAGTTCGACGAAATTGCCCGCCCGCTCCATGAGAAGTACTTTAAAAGGCTGAAGCGCATGCGCATAATCGATTTCAATCAGGGTGTCGACGCTCGCCTTGTAACGGATAAAAAAATGGAGAAACTGGCGGAGATCAACATCAGACCGCTTCGGATCGCATTCGACCATTACTCAATGAAGGACACCTATTCGGCGGCAATCCGCACTGCCGCAAAACACGGCATCACTGATCTGTCCAACTATCTGCTTTATAATTTTGAAGATGAACCTGACGATTTGTTCTACCGAATGAAAATCAATGTCGATTTGTGCGAAGAACTAGGCGTGACAATTTACTCTTTTCCGATGAAATACCACCCCATCGACGATCCGGATTTTTTTGACAATCGCCAATATATCGGCGAGCACTGGAACCGCAAGTTCATTCGTTCGATACAGGCGGTTCTTAACTCCACAAAGGGTAAGATCGGCCGCGGGAAGCAATTTTTCGAGGAAGCATTCGGAAAGGATATAGAAGGGTTCCACAAAATTCTATGGATGCCCGAAGCGTTCATCATTCACCGCTTCAAGTACAAAGATAACCTGACTGCCGAATGGTGGGAAAAATTCAATAGCCTTAATGAGACGCAATTAAACAGACTCAAAGAAATCGTAGCAATTAATCTGTTTGATGAAAATCTAGCAACTGGTGACCCCGCTGTAGATGAGGTGTTAAGGTACTATCAAGTAAGGCGCGACCCTAAATGACATGGTCTCACAGGCATGGGGCTTGGGGGTAAATCGTAAACTCGTGGGAATTATCTAATAAGGTTAGGGATATATTGATGAAGCAAAATCTTCTTGTAGGTAACGGGCTAAACATTCAACATGGTGGGTATGAATTTTGCAATGCTGCAATTATTCTGCGAGCGCTTAAGTGCTTTAAAGACCCTAATTTTCCAAAGCACATAATAACAGACGACCCCATCGAGGCGAAGTGCTATATCGGTTATCTGTTTATAGAAATTCCCAGAATCATCAAGGGCGGATACGACCGGTACACAAATAGCACCACAGAAATGGACTCGTTGGAAGAATTCATAAACAAGTACAAGGATAAAAAATCGCTCAAAATAACGGACGTCGGATTTGAGGATTATTACCTGATCCACGACTTGTTATGCCACCGCATGAGAATTGTGAACCCCGAGCTCTATATGGTCCGGGAGGCATTGAGATGCTGTTTTCTGAATGCGATATATGACAATGGGAAGGTCAATGCTCTGAGCGATAAGTACTCCCCTGAGTTTATTGCATGGCTGCAGGAATTCGACGGCATTTTCACGACGAATTATGATACCAACATTGAAGTAGCGACCGGCGTTCCTGTTCTTCATCTTCACGGCGACTTTGTAACAAGAAGTGCTGTCTACAATCCCGGCTCCTTCAGAAATCAGTTGTCGGATCATCCTTACGAGGACGCAGTCATTGACGAAGATTATGCGCATCTTTACTCAACCGCTCTTACCACATATAGCGGGGATTATAAGCAGTACTCCATGCAAGAGGGCGAACTGGCAAATGCCGCAGTCAAGAAAATGTCTATTGCATACAAGGAAAATCCAACCGTTCATGATGACGTTGATTCTTGGGAGAATGACAGAAATGTACTGGTGGCTCGGATGAGAGAATCTATCATCCTGAAATGCGAAAACCCCGATTTGAAGTTCGCAGAGCCTTACCCGATTCAACCCCTTCGAGATATCGATGGAGAATTGATTATTCTGGGTCTGTCTCCGTTTAACGATAGGCATTTATTCAAAATCATTAATGAGTCCAAGGTTGAGCGATGTATCTTCTATTTCTACGATAAGTCAGAGCAAGATATCATCAAGATGCTAATGTCAAATATCGATGTGCAGTTTGAAGAAGCACGGAAATTCTGGGGAACAAAAAGCGCAGCGAAAAAACCAAAGACAAAGGCACCCAAAGGAAAACGCATAGTTTTTATGGATATTAATCGTGCAGACTTCCATAAATTCGCGGAATGTTATCGTGACTTGTCCAGAAGCATAATAAGCGATGCTGATATGGTGCGTCAGTCTAACGCCATACCTTATTATACGAGAACACAAATATGTCGCCGAATCAAAGAATTAGAAGTGGAACGCGGTCGGGAGTTTGATCAACAGTTTGTTCTGAACGTAGTTGATGTACATATCATTGCCGAGGAATTTAAGATTGATCCTGCGGTCGTATGTTGTGTTGGAGTTGACGGTGGAAAGAATGAGTTCATTCGATTGCGATAAGAGTCCGTTTACTTAGTCTTAAACACCTTTACTAAATTATTAAACGGCTTCGGCTAAAAATAAACGGCTCAGCAGCAAGAAGTTTTTATTCTATAAATAGATATTCACTTTAATTCTATGGGGTATATTTTAACGATTACCCCAATCTTTCAACGATTAGCATCTTGGTATGCACACCCCTGTAACTGTCAAGTAAAAATGAACAAAAAATGATAAATAACTTTGGACACCTAGTTATTACCAAAAATGGTTTCCTGCTGCTTTAGCCGGTAGCTGTCACCAGTTAAGTGGATCGCGACACTCTTG
>JAQUIZ010000070.1 GCA_028683355.1 Fermentimonas sp. | reverse complement strand
ATTGCTGCAGGAAACAACCTCAATAAAGTGGAAGAGCAGATCTTCCCTTATGGTGTGGATGTACTTCACATCTTTGAAGATGAACGTCTTTCACCCTACACAACTTTACCACATACATCAATACTGGTGAAACTTTTTAAAGAAGAAAAACCACAGATTTGTCTTTTGGGGGCAACTATAATAGGTAGAGATTTGGGTCCCCGTGTATCATCTTCATTGGGCAGTGGTTTAACTGCCGACTGCACATCCCTTGAGATTGGCGGCCATGAAAACAAAAAAGAGGGTAAAGTGTATGAAAATCTGCTTTATCAGATACGTCCTGCATTCGGTGGTAATATAGTAGCAAATATTGTTAACCCTGATCATCGCCCTCAAATGGCAACCGTCAGAGAAGGGGTAATGAAAAAAGAGATCTTCGATCCATACTATAAAGGTGAAACAATTAAATATGATGTGAATGATTATGTGAATGATGAAGATTTCGTCGTATCAATTATCGATCGTCATATAGAGAAGTCTAAAGTGAATATCAAGAATTCACCTATAATAGTATCCGGTGGATATGGAGTTGGCTCTAAAGAAAACTTCGATCTGCTTTATAAACTGGCTGATTTACTAGGTGCAGAAGTAGGTGCATCAAGAGCAGCAGTCGATGCGGGATATGCAGAGCACGAACGTCAGATAGGTCAGACAGGAGTAACTGTTCGTCCAAAGGTATACATTGCATGCGGTATTTCAGGTCAGATACAGCATATTGCAGGAATGCAAGAGAGTTCCATCATTATTTCTATAAATAATGATCCAAATGCACCTATAAATTCAATAGCAGATTATGTTATTACAGGTGAAGTTGAGAACGTGATACCTAAGATGATTAAATATTACAAGAAAAACACTAAGTAGGAAAATAGAAATCTTACTTAGAATTAAGAAACAGAACATAGAAATAAGAATATGGCAAACTTTTATACTGATACACCACAATTTCGTCATTATCTTCAGCATCCACTTATGAAGAGAATCGTGGAACTGAAGGAGAGAAATTACACCGAAAGTGAAACATACGACCATGCCCCAATCGATTTTGAAGATGCTATGGACAGTTACGACAAAGTACTTGAGGTAGTGGGAGAGATATGTGGAGAAGTAATCGATCCAAATGCTGAGGAGGTAGATCATAATGGTCCTACAGTTTCGAATGGTAGGGTAACTTATGCACCAAATACTCAGGAAAACCTTGATGTGCTCAACAAGGCTGAACTTATGGGTATGCGTTTCGGACGCAAGTACGGCGGTCTCAATTTTCCAATGGTTCCATATATGATGAGTGCAGATATTGTGAGCCGTGCGGATGCAAGCTTTCAGAATATATGGATGTTGCAGGATTGTGGTGAAACAATTTACGAATTTGGTAGTGAAGACCAAAAGGATAAATATATAACTCGTGTAGTTAATGGCGAAACAATGTCTATGGACTTAACAGAGCCCGATGCCGGATCTGATTTGCAGGCTGTAATGCTGAAAGCAACTTATAACGAGAAAGAAAATCAGTGGTATCTCAACGGTGTTAAGCGCTTTATTACAAATGGTGATGCCGACATACATCTCGTGCTTGCCCGTTCAGAAGAAGGCACAAAAGATGCCCGTGGTTTATCTATGTTTGTATATGATAAAAACAGCGGAGGTGTTAATGTACGCCGAATTGAAAATAAGATGGGTATCAAAGGCGCACCAACATGCGAACTTGTATACAAAAATGCCAAAGCAGAACTTGTTGGCAGCAGAAGACTAGGTCTTATACGCTATGTGATGTCTTTGATGAACGGTGCACGTTTAGGAATTATGGCTCAATCCGTAGGAATTTCAGAAGCGGCTACTCGTGAAGCATACAACTATGCACTCGATCGTCGTCAGTTCGGTAAAGCTATCATCAATTTCCCTGCAGTATATGAAATGCTTGCAAATATGAGGGCTAAGACAGATGCTTCACGTACTTTACTTTATGAAACAAGTCGTTTTGTAGACATCTATAAAACACTTGAGGATATTAGTAAAGAACGCAAGCTAACTCCTGAAGAAAGGGATGAAATGAAATACTATTCCCGTATGGCTGATGCATTCACTCCTCTGGGTAAAGGCATGAGCAGTGAATATGCCAATCAGAATGCTTACGATGCAATTCAGATTCATGGTGGATCGGGATATATGAAAGATTATAAGTGCGAGCGACTCTATCGTGATGCGCGTATAACCAATATTTATGAAGGAACAACACAACTTCAGGTTATTGCAGCAATTCGTCATGTCACTACCGGAACTTATTCTCAGCGCATAAAAGAATATGAAGCTATGCCGGTAGCTCCGGAACTAGAGTCATTAAAGCGTACTCTTTCTGAAATGACTCAGATGTACGAGCAGCTTGTTGGAATAGTTACATCACCAAAAGATGAAGAATATCTTGACTTTCATGCACGCCGACTTGTAGACAGTGCTGCACATATTATTTCAGGTCATCTTCTTCTGCAGGATGCAAACAAAAATCAGGAACTTTTCCGTCGCAGCGCCGAGGTATACATACATTTTGGGCAGATTGAGGTAATAAGAAATTATAATTTTGTTACTGAATCCAGAATTGAAGATATGGCATATTACAAACCTGTTGATTTGGCAGAAGTGAAATAATAGGATTGGCTTTTAACTGTAGAATTAAATATATGGGGCTTCAATAAGATTGGCCCCTTATTTTTTATCTATCTAATTTTTATCTATTCTGAGAATCATATAATTTTTGTTTCTTTTTTTTTGGCATTAGTGCTTATTTTGTTTTTCTTTGTTACAGACAAATAACAAACGCTAAAATTAACTGCCTATAAGTCCTCTTTACTCATTTAAATTTACATAACAATTTAAGAAGTAAAGCATGGATATTTATTCTACAATGTCCGATGAGGAACTGGTAGTTTCTTATTCAAAGGGCAATGACTCAGCGTTCGATACTCTCCTGACCAGACACAAGCAATCAGTTTACAATTATATTCTTTATACTATCAGGGATAATGGACTTGCCGAAGATATTTTTCAGGATACCTTCATCAAAGCGATTATAACAATTAAACAAGGCAAATATATTGAATCCGGTAAATTCAAAGCCTGGGTAATGCGAATTGCCCACAATCTGATTATCGACTATTTCCGGCAAAAAAAGAATGAGAGTATAATTTCAAAAGATGAGTATGAAATTGATCTGTTTAATAATCCCTCTTTATGCGATGATACTGTAGAAATACAGATGGTGAAAAAACAGGTGCTTGATGATGTTAAAAAACTAATCTGTTTTCTGCCCGAATCTCAACGTGAAGTATTAGAGATGCGTTATTATAAAGATCTAAGTTTTAAGGAGATTGCTGATTTAACAGGTGTAAGTATAAACACAGCACTTGGCAGGATGAGGTATGCTATTTTAAATATACGTAAAATGGCAGCCGATAACAGTATGATACTAACTATTTAAACTGTCAGAACAGAGCATAAAAAAAGCCCCTTTTTATCGGGGCTTTTTGTTATAGGGTAGGAGTTCTCATCTTCTTGCACAGTCAGCGCAAATGATGAAGATGTATTCAATACTTTTTTTATATCTCGAAAATCAAAGAAAAAGAAAATTGAACTTTGAGGTTCACTTCTTTCCGATGAGCAGATACTTCAGAATTTAGATACTTCTAATAACTTCCTAATCAGTGTTTGAAGTTAATTAAATAGTCCTGAGAAGTCTTATATATCATTCGGTTCGATAACTTTGAATCGTTTGATACTAATTTTTCCAAATTGTGAAGCAGAATGAATAGTACAAATGTAAAATAGAATTCAGCTTAGAATTTCTCACTATCGTTTGTTCCCACGAATGGAAAAGTACGAATTGTAAAAGATTCCAATTTTCGAATTACATAAAAGAATTTACAAACAGCAACTTTAGCTCTTGATAAAAAACAAAACTTTTTAAATCCTATAGTGCATCTTAAGCTTCAAATAACTGCAGTTACAAATTCTCAATTGCAACAGATTTTTGATTCAGTTCATCAGTGTTAAACAATTAAGTTTAATACGTCATAAACGTTGGAGATTGAACAAGCAGTTTCATTCATCTCTAGAACAAAAATCATACTGAAATGTACAAAATGTCAAAGAACTCCTATTTCTTCTTCTAAATATAAAACGATCTGTCTATCGTTTTTGTTCATTGCAAATATAATAATTATAGAAATTATTTAGCAAGTTTTTTTGCTTATAATTACAAACAACTTCTGAACAGCTTTTCAACAGGTTTTCGGTAGTTTATCTACAAGTTTTCAACATTTGTTCTTGAATCGTTATCAGGAACTCGCTTCGTCTAAGATGATTATTCTGTTTATTCTTAATTACCTTATTTACTTTATAAAAAAGAAGAATAACGTTATTTGGCTACAGATGAAGTAATTTGTAAACCTATAATTGAAATAATTAGTGTGCTAAGAAAAAATATCCTCCAAAAGGTGACAGGTTCTTTAAAAACAAATATTCCAAGTAATACCGTTCCAACAGCACCAATTCCTGCCCAAACAGCATAAGCAGTGCCTGTAGGAATCGGATGAGCGCCTCCCATTGACTTATAAAGTAAAAACATACTTGATGCAACAAAGATTATAAATGAAATAAACCACCATAATAATTCTTTTCCGGTTGTTTGTTGCATTTTCCCCAGACTTAAGGCAAACAGGGATTCAAATATCCCTCCAATAATTAAAATTATCCAGTTGATATTCATAATAAAATTATTATTCGATTAGCTTTAAAATTAAACTTACAAAGATAAAAAATTAGTTCTTTATAGTTATTAAATAAATACTTCCTAAAATTGAAAAGCCCTAAAAAGGGCTTTTTCAAATTAATATATACTTTTTTATTATTGACTGTTTAAGCTATGAAGGAGGATTTCCATGTTTTTTAGGAGGATTGCTTTCAGTCTTATTTGCAGTCATCTCTAAACCCTGAATTAGCTTCAAGCGTGTATCTTCAGGAAGTATGATTTCGTCTATATAACCTTTTTCAGCAGCCCGGTAGGGGTTTGAAAACAGCTCGCTATATTCATTTATTGCATTCTGACGCTCATCACCAACAGAAGACCGGTAGAGAATATTTACGGCTCCCTCTGCACCCATAACTGCAATCTCTGCATTAGGGTATGCAAGATTGAGATCGGCACCTGACTCTTTTGATGACATCACTACATACGCACCCCCGTAGGCTTTACGGGTTATAAGCGTAATCTTTGGAACAGTTGCCTCAACATAAGCATACATTATTTTAGCCCCGTGTCGTATAATACCGTTATGCTCCTGGTCCCTGCCGGGCAAAAATCCGGGTACATCAACAAAAGTAATGATTGGGATATCAAAACAATCACAAAAGCGAATAAATCTAGCTGCCTTATCAGAAGCGTCAATATCAAGAACACCCGCCAGATAGGCTGGTTGATTAGCAACAATGCCAACAGGCTTTCCTCCCATTCTTGCATATCCAATTATAACATTCTGAGCAAATTGTGGCATAATTTCAAAGAAATAATTTTCGTCTACTACTTCTTCAATCAGCTTCTTCATATCATAAGGAATATTCGAATCTTCCGGAATAAACTTCTGGATATCCGGAGTCTTGCGATTAAATGTATCACGTGTAGTAGTCAGTGGAGGGTCTTCCATGTTGTTTGAAGGAAGAAAACTTATTAACTCTCTGATCATCATAAGAGTCTCTTCTTCATCGTTACCTACAAAATGAGCAACGCCACTCTTAGATGAATGTACAGAAGCACCACCAAGCTCTTCTTTCGTCAACTCTTCATGGGTAACTGTTTTAACTACATCAGGACCGGTTACAAACATATAACTCTCATCTCTCACCATAAAGATGAAGTCGGTAAGTGCAGGAGAATAACATGCACCGCCGGCACACGGTCCCAGTATCGCTGAGATCTGTGGTATTACCCCCGATGATTTCACGTTATTATTAAAAATCTCGGAGTAGCCGCTTAGTGCCATTACTCCCTCCTGAATTCGGGCACCACCTGAATCATTTAATGCTATAATAGGAGCACCGTTTTTAAGTGCCAGCTTCTGTAGTTTTACAATCTTATTTGCATTAGTACGTGAAAGCGAACCACCATAAACTGTAAAATCGTATGCATAAACATAAACAATTCGTCCCTCAATTTTTCCGTAGCCGGTCACAACACCGTCACCCGGGACCCGATTATTCTGCATGTTATAATTGTGTGAGTCATGCAGAACAAACTTGTCAATCTCAACAAAAGTATCATCATCCAGAAGCATATTGATTCTTTCTCTTGCTGTCTGCTTACCTGCCTTTTTCTGTTTAGTTATAGCCTTTTCGCCACCACCTGATTCTGCAGCTTTATCTTTCTCTTTAAAATCTTTATATATTTCGTCTAATGTCATTATAACTCTTATTAATTGGTTTTAAAAGTAATAAGCAACTGATCACGAAGAACAGAATCTCCCTCTTCAATATGGATCTTTTCTACAATTGCATCCTGAGCTGCACTATAGGTGCTCTGCATTTTCATAGCTTCTACAACTATGAGTGGATCACCTTGTTTAACCTCTATGCCCTCGGATACCAGAATTTTAATTACCTTACCCGGCATAGGTGAAATTATTGTTTCCTGAACCTCATCAACAGATGACTGTCGGCCTCTAAGATATTTTTTCTGAGGATTAGATAGTTCAATATCAAAATGACGGAAATTAGTGGTAATTGAATATTTTCCTTCAGAATGCCTGACAGATTCAGCGTTATAAGAACGTCCTTCATAAATAATAGAACAAAACCCGCTCTCTGACATTACTACATCAATATCATATATTTTTCCATCCACAGAAATCTCAACTTTGTTTCCATCTTTGGATATCATCTCAACATCTCGTATTCTGTTGTCTAATTTAGCTCTCATATTCTTAAAACTCCTTTTTGTTTACCAAATGCACGCCATCTGTTTATGGGTTGATTGTCTGCTATTGCCGTTTGAGAATCATTACTATTTACAACATAGTCGATATAAGCTGCTATGATTGCCATATCTTCTATTTCATCCTCGAGTTCATTACCTTTTTGTAGTTTATTTGCGTTGTCATCAATAAAATGAGTGGTATAATTACCCTGAACAAATTCACGGTTATCCATAATACGGCGGAGATAATCAATATTTGTTTTCACTCCCGTGATCTTGTATTCGTACAAAACCCTTCGCATACGCTCCAATGCAACGTCACGATTGGTTGCCCATACGATAAGTTTACTTATCATTGAATCATAATAGATTGATATCTCATAACCGGTATATATATGTGTATCAATACGCACACCTAAACCTTTGGGCGTCTGGATTGAATGAATAACACCAGGTGCAGGTGCAAAATTGTTTTCTGTATCCTCTGCATAAATTCTGCACTCAATTGCATGACCACGCTGATGCAGTTGACTCTGTCTAAAGCTGAGTTTCCTTCCGTTTGCAATATTTATCTGCTCTTTTACTATATCAACACCAAGTACTTCCTCAGTAATAGGATGTTCAACCTGCAAACGGGTATTCATCTCGAGAAAATAAAAGTTCATGTCATTATCTACTAGAAACTCAATTGTGCCTGCACCAACATAGTTGATCGATTTAGCCGCTTTTACAGCAATGGCACCCATTGCAAGGCGAGTTTTTTTATCGATAAAAGGTGAAGGGCTCTCCTCTATAATCTTCTGGTGACGACGCTGAACAGAGCATTCACGGTCAAACAGATGTACAACATTACCATGTGTATCGCCCAAAAACTGTATCTCTACATGGTGTGGTGATTCAATATATTTCTCTATGTAAACCGAGTCGTTTCCAAATGATGCCATCGCTTCAGATTTCGCGGCATCATAAGCCTCCTGTAAATGCTTCTCATCATAAACAAGTCGCATACCTTTACCACCACCGCCTGCAGTTGCTTTAATTATAACCGGAAGTCCAATTTTACGGCATACCTTAAACAGGTCTCTTGGTTTCAGGTCTTCTGATGTACCCGGTACTACAGGCACTTTAGCCTCAATCATTTTCTTGCGAGCTGAGATCTTATCACCCATAGCTTCTATACTTTCAGCAGAGGGGCCTATAAAAATAATGCCCTCCTCTTTACAGCGACGGGCAAATGTGGCATTCTCACTAAGAAATCCATATCCGGGATGAATTGCATCAACTTTAAACTTCTTTGCAGCTTCAATGATTTTTTCAATGTTTAGGTAACTGTCAGCCGCAGAGGCAAGACCTATTTTTACTGCCTCATCAGCATATGTTACATGCCTCGATGTTCTGTCTACTTCTGAATAAATGGCAACAGTCTGTATGCCCATCTCTTTGCATGTTCGCATAACGCGCACGGCAATTTCACCACGGTTTGCGATTAGTATTTTCTGTATCATTTATATAAATATACGCCTTTGTGATTTTATAAAGTAATACATAAACAACAAATATTTATACTATTTGTTTTCTTCCGACACAGTTTTAGTGCTATTCCTCCCAGCTATAATAGGCTATACTTCCTCGATCTGAATCGTTTTCAATGCGTAGATGAACTTCAATTTCCTGCTGCATTTCTTCTACATGAGATATTACACCCACAATTCGATTCTCTTTGCGTAATGTTTTTAGGGTATCAAAAACTACGCTTAAAGACTCCTTGTCGAGTGAGCCGAATCCTTCATCCAGGAAGAAAAAGTTTTGATTTGAATGTGTGATTTTCTGAATGTTATCTGCAAGAGCAAGTGCCAAAGATAAAGAGGCCTGGAAGGTTTGCCCACCTGAAAGTGTTTTTACACTTCTCTCTTTTCCGCCGTTCATAAAATCGCGTATCTGGAAGTTATTATCAGGAGTAATTTCCAGGCTGAGTTTTTGTCTGGTCAACTGAAAGAATCTGTCATTGGCCGCATTACACAGGTTTTGTAAATAAACAGATGAGATATAGTTGACGAACCCACTGGCTTTAAACAGACTTTTCATAGTCTTTAAATTCTCAGCCCTCAGTTCAACTTCTTCAAGTTCTTTACGTAATACAGCCTGAGTATCCAGATTTTTCTGCAAGGATCTCAAATTTAAAGTTATCTCAACCTGCTTATTGTTGAGGGTAGCAAGTTGTTTGCTATGCAACTTAATTTCACTGATTAGTTTATCATGAATTTCCTTATTATAAGTGCGTTCACCAACCTCTTTATGTAGCTGTTCGAATGCAGACCTGCATTTAAGCAGATTGTTATTAAATTCCTCAACTCTTTTTTTCTCTTGCTGAATATTAATCGATTCAGATAAAATTGATTTTACTTCCTCAATAGATTTAAAGTCTGATTTTGCCAGCTCTGAGTCAATTTTCCTCTCAAGGTTTTCAATCGCAGATTGTTCTTTACCAAGTTCAGAAACATTTGTTTCAAGTCTGCCTTTTAAAATGTCCCTATTCTTCTTCTCTTCTTGAAGTTGTTTATTGTCACGTATATAAGTATTTTCAATACGCTCATAATCATTAATCAATTTAGTTCGTTCATCATAAATAGCGCTATTAGTCAGCTCTTTATAATCACCGAAATTGATTATCCTCAATTGATTAACCAGAGTGTTCAGTTCTGTTTTGTTAATTGTAAGTGTGTTTTTAAGCCCTTCAAGCTTTACTCTGGCAAGCTCCAGAATATTCTCCTGTTTGTTTAGTTCTTTTACTTTCTCCTGTAATGCCGACTCGCATGATTTAATCCGGTTCTGTATCTGCTCCATCTCGCTGAAAGCAATATCAAGCTCTTCCATCTGCTTAAACTTATCCCATGTAAACAGTTTTGAATGATCAGACAAATTATTGAGAAGTGACTCTTTCGATGCTTTAAGCTCTACAATGTGATTGACTGTTTCTTTGTGACTAACCTCAATCAGACTCATCTGCCTGCTGATTGAAGATATTGCCAGTAACTCTTCTTCAATAACAAGCTTTTCTTTTTTTATATCCTCCAGAAGTTCTTTGATATCCTCACTTTTAAAGATCTCGGGATGATGTAAAGATCCGCAAAGAGGGCAGGGCGTATTATCCTGCAGATTCTCTGCATAAGCTTCCAGTCGGGCTTTAACTAAAACGTGACTCTCATGCTCATTCAGCTCACTCTGTCTTTTTTTAATATTCGAAGCAGATATTTCGAGAAATTGGTAACATTCATCAAAACTCCTATCTACTGTAATTCCACCTTGAAGTATTGGCTCTTTAAGAAGAGTGTTCTTTTGACTGATCAGCTCATTTTCTTTCCTTGTATACTTTTCTAAATCTCTATTAATTTCTGAAATTTGGCGTTCGATTGAATTCTTTTCGTTGTACCAGGTCCTGATTTTTGTTAGCAGTGTAACATCAGGCATATTTTTTCTCAACTCTCCCAAATCGCCCTCCAGCTTTTCCCTCTCTTTTTTTAGATCTGCAACAATCAGGTTAGTATTATTCCAGTACTCAGTTCCCTTTTCAACTCTTGATGTGATCTCAATAACACTGGCATCAAGTTTTTTTATTTTTAATGCTGTGTCCAGTTCATCTGCTTTTCGTTTTAATTCCTCACGCTTATCATATTTAGGTCTCAGTTCTTCTAAACTTTTTTCCAGCTTTTCTATAATTTCGTTATGAGAACTAAGATTTTTATTATCCGATTCAATCTGATTACTGCGAAGCTGAACTTTATACCTGTAGTCCTTTAATGAGTCTAGCAGATGCTTAAAACTCATTACGCACAGTTCATATCTTTCAATATTATTTTTCAGATGAGCAAATTCAGGTTCTTGCTTAACCAAATTATTCAGCAACTCCCCGGCTTCATCTCTTTTAATAATCAGTTCCTTAAAACTTCTCAGCTTCTCCTCTTCCTTTTGAAGTCCTGCTATTTTAATGTTCAGCTCTTTAATGTTTTTATCAAGATCTAAAAGCTGTTGACCGAAGATATTAACCTGCTCAGGATCAATTGCTCCCAATTGCTGAAGTTGACCATTTATATTGTTTTTCTTATCATTGTTTTTGTTGTCAAGAGAAACAACCTTATAATAAAACTCAAACTTCTGAAGGTTGAACAGTTCCTTCATCATTGTGGTTCTGTCTTTATTTCCCAATTGAAGGAACTCCTGGAATTGGCCTTGTGGTATTATTATTGTGCGTTTAAAATTGACATAATTCAGCCCTATAACATTTTCCAGTTCACCAACTTCAATTGGAACCCATTCATTATCTACTTTCCTGTAGGCAGTATGGTCAAGTGTTTTTACCTCCTCAAAACGTTTACTGTTACGTTTACCCCTTACAATAGCACGGTATGCAGTCTGATCTTTCCCTGTTTCAAAAACAAAGTCAATAAATAACTCGTTGGATTTAAGGTTCATCATGTTATAGTAGCGATTGTCCCCCGAAATATTCAGCTTATCGGTCTTGCCATAAATGGCATAGGTTATCGCTTCCAATATGGATGATTTACCGCTACCAACCGATCCAAATATGCCAAACAGACCCGCACCGGTAAGATTCCTGAAATCTATTGTCTGCCTTCTCTGATATGAGTATAATCCTTCAATTGTAAGTTCTACAGGTATCATTCTTCATCCTCCTCTGCCAGAATTTCTCTGAAAATATTCATTATATCATCATTCGGTTCCTGCCCTTTTTCATGAGTAAAATAATCACTGAAAAGCGATTCCATGCTTCTGTTAAGGTCGATCTGCTTCTGCCTGTTCTCAACTTTCAGATCATTATTAATAACCTCCGGGATAATTGTAATAATACCATGATGAGCAGTGTTCAGCTTTCTTCTTTCCAGAGGAGTTATAAAAGTATCAGTTACCAATGTCAATTCCACCAATGCCTCTTGATTTTCAGAAAGCCATTCAATAGCCTCTTCAATACCATTGGCGCGTTTTCTCAAAAGTGGTCTCACGGTTGACAATTCAATCTTCCTGACATTAGCCTTCTCTCCCGGTTCTATGTCAACAAGTAAAACAAACTTCTTCTGATTAGCTTCCGAAAAGCTGTAAGAAACCGGACTACCGCTGTAATAAACAGTCGTAATTGAATCATCTACTTTCTGCATTCTGTGAAGGTGCCCCAGTGCAGTATATTGAATCTGCGCAGGAATATTTTCAGTATATATTGCCTGAGCGCCACCCACGTGCAGAATAGGTTTTTCATCCTCAGGTTCCTCAGGCACAGGCTCACCTTTTTTAATCATAAAAAGATGAGAGATAAGAATATTAACACCCTTATTGTCACAATATTTATCAGCCAGATTTTGCCAGTGATTTTGCAGCACCTTTCGAAGTTCAGAATCACTGTCTTCTGCATTAAGAAATTGTTTAAGTCTGAATTCATTTGCATAAGGAGTAAGCATAATCCTCACAGGAAAATCTTTTCCCGGAATCATCAATTCTATAAAGCCCTCTTCAATATTAGTGATTTTTACTCCCGTCTCAAGTTCAAACAGAGGAACCAGAGTATTAGGGTAACCGGCAAAGATGATCCCACACTCCCGTGCAAGCGGGTCGGGAGCCTCAATTCTGTCAGGAGAGTCGTGATTACCTGCAATTGCTATAACCGGTCGCCGACCCCCATTAGTCAACTTTTTCAATGTCCTGTAAAACAGGTCAACTGCCTCTGTAGGAGGATTAAATGTATCATACAGATCACCCGAAACAAGCACTATATCAGCCTGTTCACGATCTGCAATTTCACATATCTCATTCATTACAACCTGCTGCTCTTCAAGGCGTGCAAAATCTTCCAGTCGTTTACCCAAATGCCAGTCTCCCGTATGTAGAATCCTCATAATTTAATGTTCTTAACGCGAATATCGTGAAAGCCGAGAGGAAAAAGGAGCATGCTCGCATTTATCCGAGGCGAATTCAATATTATACAAATATAACATTAACCAAACGATTTTACCGGATGTGCTTTGAAGAAAGTTTTCCGTCAAATATCAAATAGCCGCACCTCACCCAAAGATTACTTATAGATCACTTATATATAGCTTATATACAGATAAGCTATGTATAAGTGATCTTTGGCTAAAGTAGAGCTGGTTTTACTTTGAAATAACATAAATATTTATTAATATTGTAATAATTAAATAATTAAATGTCATGGCACGAATTAAAATTACAGGGATAATTTCGGGAAAGGTTGGAACCGTAAGCATCTATGAAACAAAACATGGTACTCAGGTAGTTAGATCAATAACCAAAGCACACGATCCAAAAACACCAAAACAACTGGCACACAGAATGAAATTTTCTATGGTAAACAAGGGACTGTCACCTCTTAACGAGATTATTAAAATTGGTTTTAGAGGAGATAGCAGAATTTACAGGACACAGGTTGGGAAGGCTTATCACGAAGCAATAGCAGGAGAGTATCCAAATTTTACCTTAGACTACAGTAAGGTTAAAATTGCCGAAGGAGATCTTCAGCTGCCGGAAGATATTGCTGTTAAAACCCATGAGAATTCCCAACAGGTGAGTTTCACCTGGAATCCGGATGTCAGTTCAGATTCAAAGGCTGTAAATGGTAATGATATAGTTAAAATCATTTGTTTAAATGAAGAAGTAAAGGCGACAAGGCAACTTACCGGGGTTGTTCGTCGCTCAGCAGGAGAAGCATCAATTGAACTGCCTGAAGGATGGGTGCCTGCAGAGACTCATTACTGGTTTTATCTGAAATCTAATGATTCAGAGATGAATTCGGATAGTATTTATGTGAAGTGAATAATCAGTATAATTGGTAGTAAATAAGTGATTTATATAGATTAATTCTTAAATATTGACCCTATGTTTGTAGAATAAAATTGAAATGCTATAATTGTTATTTTATGAAAAGTAGATTGATTGGTTTGTTCATCTGTTTAATGATTTTTGTAACGTTATATGGTCAGCAACAGCAAAGAGTTATTACTGCAAAGTATATAAATGAAGAAATAACAATTGATGGGGTTTTAGATGAAGCTGTTTGGCAAATGGCAGATAAAGGAGGTGATTTCTGGCAGTTTTTTCCTACTGACACGGCAATTTCGATAAACCCAACCGAGTTCAGTATTTTGTATGATGATCAAAATTTATATATCGGGATAAGAGCTGAAGCAAAGTCAGACAATTATGTGGTAAGTTCACTCAGGCGCGATTTCAGAGGTAACGGAAGCGACAACGTTACTGTTATGTTTGATACATTCAAGGATGGTACTACTGCTTTTCTTTTCGGTATGACTCCTTATGGGGTTCAGCGTGAAGTTTTTGTTTCTGGAGGTGGTGCAGAGTTAAATACCAGCTGGGATCAAAAATGGGTTCTGGAGAGTGTTATGTATGAGAATCATTATGTTTTAGAAGCAGCTATACCATTAAATTCAATTAAATACCACGAAGGCGAAACAACATGGCGTTTTCAATGTTATCGATGGGATTTGCAGACTAACGAGCAGAGTGCCTGGGCTCCGGTACCCCAAAATCAGCAATTATCAAGTCTTGCTTTTATGGGAACCCTGGTATTTGAAGAACCATTGAAAGCTTCTCGCACACCATTTGTAGTTATTCCTTATATAAATGCTCTCACTTCAAAAGATTTTACCTCAGATTCTAAAGTCAACAGATTTACTTTTGGTGGTGACGCTAAGCTTGCAATAGGAAATAATATGAATCTTGATATTACTGTGAATCCTGATTTCTCTAACGTCGAAGTGGATGATATTTTCACAAATCTTACTCGTTTCGAAGTTTTTCTTCCTGAAAAACGACAATTCTTTGTCGACAATAATGATTTATTTGGAAGCTATGGTGATGCATTTGGCTCGGCTAATCCATTTTTCTCACGTAGAATTGGACTGGCAAGAGATACTACAGGAAATTTGATTGAAAATCGTATAATTGGTGGGGTACGTTTAAGCGGAAAACTAAACGACAACTGGCGATTAGGGTTTTTAAATATGCAAACCGCTGAAGATGCCGATAACAGGATTGCATCTAATAATAATATGATGTTTACTATGCAGCGTAAAATGTTTGCCCGCTCAAGTCTCGGATTTTTTGCAGTTAACAGGCAGACTTTTGGTGATTATGAATTTCTGAATCCATTAAATAAATATAATAGGGTTTTGGGTATTGATTATAATATGGCCTCGGCGGATAACAGTTGGACCGGAAAGTTCTATCTTCACAAATCACTTCAACCAGATGATAGTAAGGGTAATTATTCATGGCAGACGACTGTAACATATCAACCGCGTAATTTCAGATATATTTTAGACTTCCAGTATGTAGATGAAGACTTTAGGGCAGATTTAGGTTTCGTTCAGCGTAGGGGCGTATTAAAAAACGGTAATGGGTTTTCGTATAATTTCTATCCTAAAGGCAGTAATGTAAGTATGCATGCTCCGGGTGTTATGGCATTATATTACTGGAGACCTAATATGGACTGGAAGAAAGCGGATCATATTTATAATTTGTATTATAATATCTTTTTTACTAATCAATCCTCAATGAGGTTTGATTACCGAAATAATTATACATTTCTTACTTTTGACTTTGATCCTTCTCAAAAACCTGGTTTTGCGCCAATA